>JAEMRG010000095.1 GCA_016463455.1 Rhodoferax sp. | reverse complement strand
AGCTCGCCGCAACACACCGGCGCGGACAGCGGCGAGTACTGCATTATTTGGTTGGGGCCGGAATTTCCGGGCGACCAGCGCCAGGACGATTCTGGCTCGCTGTGCTTTGACGGCACGCCCTTGGGCCAGGACATCGACCTGGTCGGCGCGCCGGTGCTGACCCTGAAATTTAGCGTGGACCAGCCGGTGGCGCATGTGGCGGTGCGGCTGAATAGCATTTGGCCCGATGGCGCGGTTTCTCGGCTGACCTATGCGGTGGCCAACCTGACGCATTTGCACGGTGAGGCCAGCCACGAGCAGCCCCTGCCGCTGGAGCCGGGCAAGGTCTATACGGTAAAAATCCAATTGGACGATGTGGCCTACCGCATCCCCAAGGGGCACACGCTGCGGGTATCGCTGTCCACCAGCTACTGGCCGCTGATCTGGCCGGCGCCGACGCCGGTAACGCTGACGGTTCACACCGGCGCCAGCCACATGGACTTGCCCGTGCGGGCCAAAGTGCGCGGCGAAAAAGCGCCGCATTTTGAGCCGGCGGAGGCCGCGCCGGCCGTGCGCCTGAAGACACTGGACGCACCCTGTAACAAGCGCGAAGTCACCATAGACCAAGCCACCGGCGAGCGGCGCATGGTGATTGAAGACGACTTTGGCCGCGTCACCAATTTGGAGCACGGCTTGACGACCTGGGGTCGCGGGCGCGAGCGCTACAGCATACTGCCCCACGACCCTTTATCCGCCCGCCAAGAATGCCACTGGAGCATGGAAACCTCGCGCGGCGATTGGGTCACGCGCACTGAAACCTATAGCACTATGACTGCTACTGCCACCCATTTCCGTATCACCGGCCGGCTGGAAGCTTTTGAGGGCGAAAAGAAGATATTGGTGCGGCACTGGGATAAGAAAGTCAAGCGGCGCTTGCTGTAGAGCAAAGGCCTTGCCACCTAAGGCTGGCCACTTTCCTGCGCGCACCACCCGCGCGCCTTGGCCTCGAAATCGCTGCGGGTTTGCCCGGTGGCCTCAGAAATGCGCCAAGGTGTTTTTTCAGAATGTGCGTCCCAGACTTTGAGCCTAGCCTTCACGCAGCGCTCTTGCGGGGATTCTTCGCAGGCGGTCAAGCTCAAGCAGACCAAGGCACTGGCGATCGCCAGTGCGCTGCGCCAAGCCCTCTGAGATCCTTTTTGCTGCTCGTCCATGCCCATGCTCCATATCAAGTCAATTTCCAGCCCCTTACTCGGTCCGTCGCACCATGGATGTCACTTACAGGGCATCGACACCCGATAAGATCGGTTTCGGCGAATTCGGCGCTAGCGGAGAAACGTCATGCTCAAAATCATTGTCACAGTACTCGCAGTATGGCTTGCTGCCATGTGCCTGTTGTTCTTTTTTTTGGCCATTGGGGGCGGCATCTAAAAACGCCGCTCTATCGTTATTTTCAGTCACAAAAAAACCAGCCATCGCTAAGCGATGCTGGCTTTCAAAATGGTGCCGATTATCGGATTCGAACTGATGACCTACCGCTTACAAGGCGGTTGCTCTACCAACTGAGCTAAATCGGCACGGGGCGAATTCTAACGTAGGGCCTGCAATGGACATTGCACTTGAAGGTCTCGCACCAAGCCTTGCGCAAGGTCGGGTTATTTGACGCGCGTCAGCGCCGGGCGTGGGCTGCTGCCAGAGGGCTTGGGGCCTTCGCGCGCACTCTCGCCCGAGGGAGCCCGCTTGGGTTTGGTGGTGCTCGGTTTTGCTTTTACACCACTCAAGACGGGCGCTGGAGCCACCGGGTGCACGGGTGCGAACGCTTCGGGCTTGGCGGCAGCGACGACCTCAATGGGGAAGGTCATGCCCTGCCCGTTCTCACGCGCATAGATGGCCGATACGCGGCCCATGGGCACGCTGATGTCACGCGCCACGCCGCCAAAGCGCGCTTTGAAATCAATATAGTCATTGCTCAGCGTCAGGCTGCTGGTCGCGCCCATGCTGATGTTGAGCACGATTTCACCATCGCGCACAAAGTCGGTAGGGACGCGTACGCTGGCATCCACAGCCACCACGATAAATGGCGTCAGCTGGTTGTCCACACACCAGTCGTACATCGCGCGCACCATGTAGGGGCGCGTGGAACTGACCACAGGGCTTTGCGATACCACTATCTCTCCTTGGGCTGCTGCAATAGGCCTTATTTACGCATGACCTTTTCGGAAGGCGTCAGCGCTTCGATATAGGCGGGGCGCGAAAAAATACGCTCAGCATATTTGAGCAAAGGTGCCGCGTTTTTGCTCAGGTCGATGCCGTAGTACTCCAAGCGCCATAACAGCGGTGCGATGGCTACGTCGAGCATCGAGAAGTTCTCGCCCATCATGAATTTGTTTTTCAGAAATACCGGTGCTAATTGGGTCAAACGGTCGCGGACGTGGGCGCGGGCTTTGTCCAAGGCTTTGTCATTATTTTTGGTACTGCGTGACTCCAGCGTCGCCACATGCGCAAACAATTCTTTCTCGAAATTGAGCAGGAACAAACGGACACGGGCGCGGTCCACCGGGTCACCGGGCATCAGTTGGGGGTGCGGGAAGCGCTCGTCGATGTACTCGTTGATGATGTTGGATTCGTACAAAATCAGGTCGCGCTCGACCAAAATCGGCACCTGCCCGTAGGGGTTCATGACATTGATATCTTCAGGCTTGTTATACAAGTCCACATCACGGATTTCGAAATCCATGCCTTTTTCAAAAAGCACAAAACGGCAGCGGTGAGAAAAAGGGCAGGTTGTTCCTGAATACAGCACCATCATGGCGGGGGACTCCTAAAAATTAAAAAGAGTGGGTGCGCTTTGCAGACCCACTCTGACACTTGCCGCCAGTTTGACTTGCAAACCGGCACGCATTGCTTTTTTGAATTACTTCACGTCTTTCCAGAAGGCTACATTGAGGCGCCAAGTGAACACGGTCATCACGGTCAGGAAAATCAATACCCAAACCCCGACCTGCACGCGCTTGCTTTGCGACGGCTCGGACATCCACTGCAGATAGCCCACCAGATCGCCAATGGTGTGGTCGTACTCCAATTGCGTCATCTTGCCGGGGGTGACTTGCTCCCAACCCTTGAAGATTTCCGTCTCGTGGCCGTGCACTACTTCTTTCGAATAGACCGGCACGCGCTTGCCCTGCAATTCCCACAATACATGGGGCATGCCGACGTTAGGATATGCCAGGTTGTTCCAGCCGGTCGCCTTGGTGTCGTCGGGGTAATAGCTACGCAAATAGGTATACAGGTAATCAGCACCGCTACCTTGGCCCGAGGAGCGCGACCGGGCGATCACCGTCAGGTCCGGCGGGTTACCGCCAAACCATTCTTTGGCCTGGCGCGGGTCCATAGACACCTTCATAGTCTCCCCCACTTTATCGGTGGTGAACAGGAGATTGTCTTTGATTTGCTGCTCGGTCAGGCCAATATCCGTCAGGCGGTTAAAACGCATGAAAGCCGCTGCGTGGCAATTGAGGCAGTAGTTGACAAACACTTTGGCACCGTTTTGCAAGGAGCCCATGTCGTTCAGGTTATTGGGCGCTTTGTCCCAGGCAATACCGCCACCAGCGGCCTGCACACCAGAGACCAGGGCAAACGCGGTCAAAAAGCTGAGTAAAAAATTTTTCATTTTCAATAACTCCAACTTAATGAGCAGCGAAAACAACACGGCTGGGCACCGGTTTGGATTGGCCGATCTTGCTCCACCAAGGCATCAGCAGGAAAAATCCGAAATAGAACAGGGTGCCGACCTGCGATACCCGCTCACCAATCGCCGAGGGAGGTAGCACACCAAGATACCCCAGGACGCCAAAGTTGATGACAAAAACACCATACATGTACTTATGCCAATCGGGGCGGTAACGGATGGACTTGACGTCGCAATTGTCCAGCCATGGGAGGAAGAACAAAATCACTACTGCGCCACCCATAATCACCACGCCCCAGAATTTGGCGTCGGTGTTAAGCATCATGGCGGTCACCGCAACCGCAGCGCCGAGCGCGACCACTTTGAACAAAGCCGCCAATTTGCCACGGGTCAAGGCCAGGAACACGGCCAGCCAGATACAGGCAATCAGCACATAGACCATCTCGCCGGTAATCGCACGCAGCATCGAGTAATAAGGCGTGAAGTACCAGACCGGGGCGATGTGCAATGGCGTCTTCAGCGGGTCGGCCGGGATGAAGTTGTTGTACTCCAAGAAGTAGCCGCCAAATTCAGGCGCAAAGAAGATGATGGCGGTAAACACCATCAGGAACATGCTGACAGCAAAAATGTCGTGCACCGTGTAGTAGGGGTGAAAGGGGATGCCGTCCAAAGGTTTGCCTTTGGCGTCCTTGGGGGCATTCGGGCCTTTGATTTCAACGCCATCGGGGTTGTTGGAACCCACATCGTGCAATGCAAGCAAATGCGCCACCACCAGGCCCAGCAGGACCAGGGGCACAGCGATCACGTGGAAGGCGAAGAAACGGTTGAGCGTGGCGTCACCGACCACGTAGTCACCACGGATCAGCAGCGCCAGGTCGGGACCGATAAATGGCACAGCGGCGAACAAGTTCACAATCACTTGCGCCCCCCAGTAGCTCATCTGGCCCCAGGGCAGCAGGTAGCCCATAAAGGCTTCTGCCATCAGGCACAAAAAGATGGCGCAACCGAACAACCAGACCAACTCGCGCGGCTTGCGGTAGCTGCCGTAGATCAGGCCGCGAAACATATGCATGTACACCACAACAAAGAATGCCGAGGCGCCGGTGGAGTGCATATAGCGTATCAGCCAACCCCAGGGCACATCGCGCATGATGTACTCGACCGAGCCGAAGGCCAGAGCGGCATCAGGCTTGTAGTGCATGACCAAGAAGATGCCGGTCACGATTTGGATCACCAGCACCAGAATCGACAAGCCGCCGAAAATATAAAAAAAGTTGAAGTTTTTGGGCGCGTAGTATTCGGACAGATGAACGCGATAAGCGTCAAAGGCCGAAGGAAAACGGTTTTCCAGCCAGTTGCCTAGTTGGGCGCTGGCGGGTGCGTTGGGGGAGATTTCTTTGAATTCAGCCATGGTGTGCTCCGAAGGCGTGGGGTCAAGCTTGTTTGTCTTCACCGATCAGCAACTTGCTGTCGGAGAGGAACATATGCGGCGGCACCTCAAGATTGTCCGGCGCAGGTTTATTTTTGAAGACGCGGCCGGCCATATCAAAGGTCGAGCCGTGGCAAGGGCACAGAAAGCCGCCATTCCAGTCATCGGGTAGCGACGGCTGGGCGCCAATTTGAAACTTGTCCGAAGGCGAACAGCCCAGGTGGCTGCAAATACCGACCACCACCAGAAACTCAGGTTTGATGGAGCGCGCCGGGTTGCGGGCGTATTTGGGGGTGAGTTCGTCAGGATTACGCTGCGATTGCGGGTCGGCCAATACACCATCGAGCGATTCCAGTGACGCCAACTGTTCTGGCGTGCGGCGCACGATCCAAACTGGCTTGCCGCGCCACTCAACGGTCAGCTTTTCACCGGGCTTGACCGCGGAAATATCGACTTCCACCGCTGCGCCGGCGGCTTTGGCACGCTCGGAAGGTTGGAAAGAACTGACAAAAGGCACTGCGGTGGCTAGGACACCGGCTGCGCCTACACAGGAAGAGGCGATCAGCCAAGTCCGTTTGCTCGGGTCTTGGGGTGGGGTACCGGCGAGGGTGTCGCTCATGAGAATCCTCAGCAAAAATCACTAAAAGGTAGCCGCGCATTGTAGCTGAGCGTCATTTGCCCGATTTGCCCTGCCGCAGTGCAGCAAGCGCGTCGGCGAGGTCGCAAAAGCGCTCAGCCCAGGGTCGGACGCACCCACTGGCGCGCCATACCCACTGCGGCCAGCAGGCTGGAAGCATCGGCCTGGCCCTGGCCGGCAATGTCAAACGCCGTGCCGTGGTCCGGGCTGGTGCGCACAAAGGGCAGGCCCAGCGTCAGGTTCACGCCCTGCTCCACCCCCAGATATTTCACTGGAATTAGTCCCTGGTCGTGGTACATGGCAATCACCACGTCAAAGCGCGCCTGCGCGCCGGTGGCACGCGCCTGCATAAAAACCGTGTCCGGCGGCCAGGGGCCGCTGGCATCGCAGCCTTTCTCGCGCGCCGCCGCGATCGCCGGGCCGATGATGGCTTGCTCCTCATCGCCAAACAAACCGCCCTCGCCTGCATGGGGGTTGAGTCCGGCCACCGCGATACGCGGCGCGCGGCCCAAAACCGGGCGCAAGGCGGTGTCGGTGACGCATATGGTTTCCAACACCGCCGCTTCGGTCACGGCCTCGATAGCCTGGCGCAGGGACAGGTGGGTGCTAACCAGCACGGTGCGCAGTTCATCATTGGCCAGCATCATGCGCACCGGCAGGCGCGCCAGCGGCAAGCCCGCATGCCGCGCGGCCAGCGACTGCAAGATCTCGGTATGGCCGGGAAATCCATCCAACGGCGGGCCCGCTGCGAACAGGCTCTGTTTATTGAGTGGCGCGGTCACCACGGCGGCGATTGCCCCATCAAGCGCCTGCTGCGCGGCCCATTGCACACAGCGGCCGGCAAACTCACCCGCCACCGCGCTGACCTGGCCGTAGGGCACCGGCTGCATGGGCGCGCCGACTTGCAATACCGCAATACAGCGAGGCGGAAGATGCAAGGCCTCTTGCGGATCGCTGATTTGCACTACCGGCCAGGCCAGGCCTGGGGCCCCCTCGGCCACCAAAGCGCTGGCACGGCGCATGGCCTGGACGTCACCGGCCACAAAACTAGCTTGCATCTGCGCTGCCTGCGCGGCATAGGCCTTGGCAATTATTTCCGGGCCAATGCCTGCCGCATCGCCCATGGTGATAGCCAGGGGTTTGGCCGGAAAGGTCGATTGCGCCATGGTCGGAGCCTTTAGGCCGGGTTGTCCACGTCAATGAATTCGTGCGCAATGCCTAATTGCTGTGCCACCTGCCCCGCCACGGCAGGCGCGCCATAGCGCTCGCTGGCGTGGTGGCCGCACGCAATGAAGGTGACGCCGCACTCGCGGGCATAGTGCGCCTGGGGCTCAGATATTTCGCCGGTGATAAACGCATCGGCCCCGGCTGCAATCGCCGCCTCGAAATAGCCTTGCGCCCCGCCGGTACACCAGGCGATGCGTTGCACAGGGCCCGTCTTGCCCGCCACCATCACCACCGGACGGCCCAGCACGGACTGCACATGGTCGGCCAGTGCCTGGGAATGGGTAAGCTCACCGCCCTGGGCCACGCCCAGCCAGCCCAAGTCTTGCTCGCCAAAACGCGATTGGGCTTGGAAACCCAAGCGCTGGCCCAGCTGCGCGTTATTGCCCCATTGCGGATGGGCGTCCAAAGGAAGGTGGTAGGCAAACAAGTGAATGTCATGGGCCAGCAACAAGGCCAAGCGTTGGCGCAGCCAGCCGGTCACCCGCCCGTCGTGACCGCGCCAAAACAGACCGTGGTGGACAAATATCGCATCCGCATCCTGCGCAATGGCAGCCTCGATCAGCGCCAGGCTGGC
>JAEMRG010000382.1 GCA_016463455.1 Rhodoferax sp. | reverse complement strand
ACATCGGCATCAACAAATTCGGCGCGCTCGGCCGCAAAGCCATTGCGCGCCACATTGCTGGCTGCCAGCGCCAGCGCAGGCGCCGAGGAATCTATGGACGTTACCTGCGCAGCGCCCCCGGCCAGCGCTGCCACGCTAAAGCCGCCGGTATAGCAATAGCAATTGAGTACGCGCTGCGATTGCAGGCGCTGCACATACTGCGCAAAACGCTGGCGGCTGTCGCGCTGGTCCAGGTAGTAGCCGGTCTTGTGCCCTTGCGCGATATCCAGCCCGAGTTGCCAGCCGTGTTCGCGCAGCACCAGCGCGGTGTCGCCCTGGGCGCGCAACCAGCCCACTTTGGTGTCCAGGCCTTCGAGGCCGCGGCTGCTGGCGTCGGAGCGTTCGTAGATTTTTTGTAATCCCGTGTGCTGCACCAGCGCATCGGCAATCGCGTCTTTCCAGCGTTCGCAACCCGCGCTGCCGAACTGCGCCACCAGCGAATCGCCATAGCGGTCCACGATCAGGCCGGGCAAGCCGTCGGACTCGCCATGCACCAGGCGCAGGCTGTCGCTGTCAATGGCCAGACGCGCCCGCGCGTCAAGTGCCGTGCGGACGCGTGCCGCGAAAAAAGCGGTGTCGATACGATCGCCTTCCTCAAAACTCCAGATGCGTGCGCGGATGCGCGATTGCGGACTAAAGGCCCCCCAGCCCAGAAACTGGCCCGCGTGCCCCTCCACCCGCACCGTCTCTCCGCTGTCGCCGCCGCCTTTGGCAATCGCCGATTCAAATATCCAAGGGTGTTTGCGCAGCAAGGAGCGCTCTTTGCCTTCGCGTAATCGCAGTGTTTTCATAGCGGGCATTGTCGTTGGCATCGCCCGGCGCAAGCTGGGTGGCTGTACGCCTGCTCAAGCCAGCACGCCTAACCCGTGTTTTTGGACTACCGCCAATAACTTGAGCGCCATGCCGCTGGGCTGTTTACTGCCGGATTCCCACTTTTGAATAGTGGATTCGCTGGTGTTAAGGTATCTTGCAAAAACCGGCTGGCTGACATGCGCCTGCTCGCGGATATTTTTGATTTGGGTTGGCGCAAGCGTTGCCGGCACCGCCAGGCAAGTTTCATCAAACTGGCGCATCGTAGTTTGGTCTATGGCGCCGACCTGTTGCAACGCAGCAGCAGAGGTATGGATCGCCGCAAAGGCATCACTTTTGTATTTCTGTTTTTTCGTCATGGCAAATTTCCACAAAGTCTCCGTTGATCAGTAATTGGCTAAGTTGCATTTCAGTTAAGCCCGCATAACTTGTGGCCAACTGGCGAAAAGCAAGTAATTCATCTTTCTCAATGTTTGCGCGGTCCTTCTTGGCAAAAAGATACGCATAAACCCAGTGCCTGCCGCCTTTAGCCAAGATGATGGATCGGTGTAGATTGGTATTGAGCCGTTTTTTGAAAACACCGCCACCCAAATCATCCACCTGCCCCAACAAAACCTGCTGTATGGCCAAACAAAGCTCCGCGTCATTGATCTTGGCTCTTTTTGCGTCCTTGGAAAACCAGGCGGTTTTGAAAGCGCGACTGAAGGCATCGGAAGGCATGATTTAGTGTAGCACCAGGTGATACTAAATACAAGATTCTCTATTGGCCCTATTCAATAGCGTCGCCAAGCGCGTAGAGAGGGCGAGCATGAACTGTCTGTGGCGCTATGCACTCGTTGGTGAGATGCCCGCTGGCCTACTTTGCGCAGCAAGAAGCGCTCATTGCCTTCGTGTAGTCGCAGTGTTTTCATAGGCTGGGGCCGGGCGACGATTTTTTAGCCTGCGTTATGAGGCGCCCGGCCCCAGCCTGTGGGGAAGCGGGCTCAGCCGTCGGCTTGCAAGATATGCGGGCTCAGTCACCCGCTTGCAGCAAATCTTCCATCGCCTGAAACTGGCTCATATAGACCTTGCCCGG
>JAEMRG010000381.1 GCA_016463455.1 Rhodoferax sp. | reverse complement strand
CGATACTTCCAAATGGTTGAGCGACAAGGGTGCGCCATGGAAGAAGTTGGCTAATGAAAAGCCAAAAGGGCAAACCATCGCTTATGACACGCTGCTCAATGCGTGGAAAGCCGGCAAGGTTCGCTAAGCCGCTGCGGGCCTAAGGCCCGTGTTTTCAGTGGCCGTTCGGCATAGGGCCGGGCGGCCACGCTCCCGAATTGCAAGGATGTGCCCTTAGCCGGTATGGGGTGGCACGTCCCTATGGTTTGATATATGGCCAATCAGCAAACTGCATCGCCCGCGCCACGCGCCCAGATTCTTGCCCGACTTAGCGAGGATGCGGTGTATGACGTTGCTGTGGTCGGCGGCGGCTCCACCGGTTTGGGCATTGCGCTCGATGCGGCGATGCGCGGCCTGAAGGTCGTGCTAATCGAGTCGCATGATTTTGCCAAGGGCACCTCCTCGCGTTCCACCAAGCTGGTGCACGGCGGTGTGCGTTATCTGGGACAGGGCAATGTGTCTCTGGTGCGCGAAGCCTTGCACGAGCGGCGCACGCTCCTGCAGAGTGCGCCTCACATCGCGCAACCCTTAGCCTTTGTGGTACCCGCATACCGTTGGTGGGAAAAGCCGTTTTACGGCGTGGGCCTCAAGTTGTATGACCAATTGGCGGGTGATGCGGGCCTTGGCAGTACACAACTATTGAGCAGCCAGGCGACCTTGTCGCGGATTCCGGCGGCGCGCACGCAAGGCTTGCGTGGGGGCGTGCTTTATTGGGATGGTCAGTTCAACGATGCGCGTCTGGCCATCGCCATCGCCCGCACCGCCGCACAACATGGCGCCTTGCTTGTCAACTACTGCCGTGCTGAGGCCCTGTTGTACGAGGGCGGTCGCATCGCCGGTCTGTCTTGCACCGACATACGAAGCGGCGTGTCCTACCGGGTCCGAAGCAAGTGCGTGATCAATGCAACTGGTGTGTGGGTGGACGCGCTGCGCGAAAAAGACGCACAACAGGAATCCGCAGCCACCTTTAAGCCGCTCGTAGCGCCCAGTCAAGGGGTCCATCTGGTGGTGGACCGCAGTTTTCTACAAGGTGATACCGCCCTGATGGTGCCCAAAACCTCGGACGGACGGGTGCTTTTCGCTGTGCCTTGGCTGGGCAAAGTCATTTTGGGCACCACTGATACCCCGCGCCAGGACTTGTCCCGCGAGCCCCAGGCCTTCAAAGAAGAGGTCGATTTCATCCTGGGCGAAGCCGGCCACTACCTGCGCCGCGCCCCCACCCGCGGCGATGTGCGCAGCATCTGGGTGGGCCTGCGCCCTTTGGTGAAGCATCAGGACGAACAAGACACCAAGACCCTGAGCCGAGAACACACTGTCGCAATCAGCCGAACCGGCCTGGTCACGGTGACGGGCGGTAAGTGGACGACGTACCGCGTCATGGCGGAAGACGTGCTGGCCGCCTGCCAGGAAGCCAAGTTACTGGCGCCGTTGCCCGAATGCGGCACCCACAAGGCCCGCATGGTGGGTGCACCGCCGGCCCAAGACGCAGTCGCTTCGCTGAGCTTGGCGCCCGGCATGCATTCCTATGGCGTCGAACAGGCCTTGGTGCAGTCGCTGCCCGGAGCGGACCGGTGGATTAGTCCGGGCTTGTCAGAGGCCATGGTCCGCTTTGCCCTGCGCTATGAATATGCGCTGACGGTGGAAGACGTGCTGGCGCGGCGTTCCCGTCTTTTGTTTCTGGATGCGCAAGAAGCGGCCGCGGCGGCCAGCCAGGTGGCCGCCTTGATCACCCAAGAGTTGGAGCAGGACGGCGACGAGGCCGGTTTTCTGGAAATTTGTGCCCATTTTTCACTGGCCCCGTAAAAAGCACTGGGGAAAACGGGTAAGACGGCGGAAAATAGTGCATAATCGTGGGCTTCGCTTGTAAAAGCTGAAGATTCTGCCCACATGGAGTC
>JAEMRG010000094.1 GCA_016463455.1 Rhodoferax sp. | reverse complement strand
AAACCTTAAAGGGCATGAACTTCACCATGGGCATGCCCGGCGCCGCGCAAGCCGCTGCCACGCCCAAACCTGCAGCGCCCGCTGCCGCCGCGCCGCCGCCTGCGCCCGAAGCAGAGCCCGCTGCCAACAAGGTGATAGACCCGATGCAGCTATGGGGCGCGCTTACCCAGCAGTTCCAACACATTGCCAGCACAGCGCTGCAGGATGCGGCCAAACACAGCGCGGCGGTGGTCCAGAGTGCGAAATCCGCCAGCAAACCCGGCGCCGCCCAATCAAAGGGTGCTGCAGCCAAAACCACAGGCAAAGCGCCACGTAAAACCCCGGCGGCTAAAAAGAGCGCCAAGCCCGCCCGACGCGCCACTTAAAACGGCGCGTACGTGCCCTGTCAATAGCCCCTATGCAAACTTTTTCTTACGCGCACGCTACGCACCCCCAGTGGCAAAGCGCCAGCGCTTTGGTGCTGGCCCAGTTGCGCGGCCAGATGTCGAGCTCGCTGCACGCGGTCACGCCCACGCTGGCACTGCTCTATATCACCGACCATTACGCGCAAGACGCGCAGGAAATCTTGGACCACCTGAGCGCCGAGCTGCCCTCGGTTACCGACTGGTCGGGCACGGTCGGCATAGGCATCGCGGCTAACAACGTGGAGTATTTTGACGAACCCGCGATGGCGGTCATGCTGCTGGATTTGCCGTCTGACCAATACCGCGTGTTTTCCGGGGTTTCGCCCCTGAGTCTGGGCTTTGAAGCCTATAGCGCACTGGTGCATGCGGACGGCACCACGGCAGACCTAGCGGAATTGCTGGCCGAAATGTCAAGCCGTACCGAGACGGGCTATTTGTTTGGCGGCCTGGCCAGCAGCCGGGGTAAAAGCGTGCAATTTGCGCTGGCGGCCGATGGCAACTTGAGCGGCCAAGGCCTGGCTAAAGGCGTATTTAGCGGCGGTTTGAGCGGCGTGGCTTTCGGGCCGGAAATTACCGTGGTTTCGCGTGTCACCCAGGGCTGCAAACCGGTGTCGCGCGCCCGCGTGATTACCGAGGCGCATCACAACCTGGTGCTCAGCCTGGACGGCGAACCGGCCTTGGATGCGCTGCTGTCAGATTTGTCGATTTCGCTGGAGCGGCCCCAGGAAGCCTTGCAAGCGGTGCGCAGCACCTTGGTTGGCCTGGCCAATCCGCCCACGGGCAGCGACAGCGCTGCAGTTCGCAAAACCGGCAATTTTGGCAGCGACGTGCTGGTGCGCCACATCATCGGATTGGACCCGGGCCACCGGGGCATCGCGCTGAGCGACCAAGCGCGGGTCGGCGGGCAACTGGCTTTTTGCCAGCGCAGTGTGCAGGCTGCGCGCGCGGATTTAACGCGCATTTGCGCCGAAATACGCGAAGAACTCAGCCCCGAGGAGCTGCTTGAGCCCCAGGCGATGGGTGCCACGGCTGCGGGCACTGGCGCGTCTGCGCCGGTGCAAAAAGGCATTGCCGGCGCGATATACATCAGCTGCACCGGGCGCGGCGGCCCCCACTTTGGTGGCGCCAGCGCCGAAATGCAGATCGTGCGCCACGCCCTGGGTGATGTGCCTTTGGTCGGATTTTTTGCTGCCGGAGAAATTGCCCACCAGCATTTGTACGCTTATACCGGCGTTTTAACGGTTTTTACCGTCGATAAATAGAGTTTTAGCGCTTAGGCGACGCTGGCGCGTTGCAGGCGGTCGGCTACGCCGGCCCATTCCAGGCTATCGGGCGTAGTCTCTACCCAAATTTCCTGTGCGCCAGCCCCGTCGAGCGCGCGCAAGGCGGCAAACAAATGCTGCGCCGCGCGCGCCGCGTCATCGGGCATGGCGCGCAACAGCAGTTGCGGCGCTTGGCCTTCCAAGCCGCCATGGGGCTGGGCTGCCTCCTGGCCCGAGATACCCGGCCGCGTGCGCATATAGACACCAATACGCCCGGCCACCGCCTGGCGTTGTCCCGAGTCGGGCAGCAGCGCTTGCTGCAAGGCGGCGGTCTCCATCAGACGCACTTTGGCATCTGGCGCGTAGTGCGCGGCCAAGGTGCCGGAGGCACGTGGCGCGGCCTGGCTGCTTGGCATCTCGTGGGGCAGGCGAACAGCTTGGCCGCAGGCTAGCGCAAGTGTTTCTATGCTGATCGCCCCCGGGCGCAAAAGCACCGGCACACCGCGCGTGCAATCGACAATCGTCGATTCAATGCCCACCTCACAGGGCCCGCCGTCCAGAATGCGCAAGGCGCCAGGGTCATCGGCGTCCCGCCCCGTGTTGAACTCGCTGTGGACGTGCTGCGCCGTGGTCGGGCTGACGCGCCCGAAACGGTTGGCGCTGGGCGCAGCCAGGCCCCAGACCACGCTGCCTTGCGCGCTGTGGCGCAGGGCGCGTAGCAGGGCCTGCGCCACAGGGTGCGCCGGGCAGCGCAGGCCCACCGAGTCCTGTCCGCCGGCAGCGGCAGCAGCCACTCCGTCGCGGCGCGGCAGTATCAAGGTCAGCGGCCCGGGCCAAAAGGCTTGCATCAGACGCAGGGCAAATTCAGGAATTTCGCGGGCGAAGTAGCGCGTGCCGCTCAGGCCGCCATCGATATCGGCCACATGCACGATCAGCGGATGGTCTGCTGGCCGCCCTTTGGCGGCAAAAATCCCTGCCACCGCTTGGGCCTGGTCCGCGTCCGCCGCCAGGCCATACACGGTTTCGGTAGGCAAGCCGAGCAAACCGCCCTGGCGCAAAATCCGCTCGCAGTGCGGCAGGCTGGAGCTTTCATGCACTTGCAAAATCATGGGCATATGCGGGTAAGTGAGCGCCAAAAATGCGCAAAAGCGTTTAAAACGCTTTAATTCCCAAAATATGCGCCGCCTCAAGTGCGGTCGCGCGCGCCGCTTGCGGGCTGTTGGCGGTCAGGGTCAGGTGCCCCATCTTGCGGCCGACGCGTGGCTGGCGTTTGCCGTACAAATGCAAATGCGCGCCTGGCAACGCCAGCACCGCGTCCCAAGGGGGTGTCGCATCCAAGCCCGGGCCCCAGAGTTCGCCCAGGAGGTTGAGCATCACGGCGGCGCTGTGCTGGCGCGGCGCAGTCAGGGGCAGGCCCGCCAGGGTGCGTACTTGCAAGTCAAACTGCGACTGATCGCAAGCGTCCAGGCTGTAGTGGCCGCTATTGTGCGGGCGCGGGGCTATTTCATTGACCACCAGGCTGCCGTCCTGCACCACGAAAAACTCCACGCACAGCACGCCCACATAGGAAAGCCCCTGCGCAATGGCGCGGGCTGCTTGCACCGCCTGTGTCGCAATTGCGGGAGGAAGCGCGTCTTCAAACACCTCGGTCACCGCCAAAATCCCGTCGCGGTGCAGATTGCGCTGTACCGGGAAATGCGCCATGGCGCCGTCCGTACCCCGCGCCAGGATGACCGAGCATTCCAGCGCCAGCGGCAGCATTTTTTCCAGCACGCAAACCTGCTGTTGCAGGTCGACAAATGCCTGGCGCAATTGCGCCCGGTCGGCCACCCGAACCTGCCCTTTGCCGTCATACCCCAGGCGCGCAGTTTTTAGAATGCCTGGTAGCAAATCCGCAGGTGCCGCCTCGATATCGGCCAGACTCGCGATCGCGGCAAAGGGGGCGCAGGGCACGCCGCAGCTGCCGAAGTGGGCTTTTTCCGCCAGCCGGTCTTGCGCAATGGCCACGGCCTTGGCGCCTGGCGCAACAAACCGCGTCGCGGCCAGCGTGGCCAGCGCGTCGGAGGGCACATTTTCAAATTCGGTGGTAACGGCGCTGCACAAAGCGGCCAGTTGCGCCAGCCCTTGGGGGTCCTGGTAGGCGCTTTGGATGTGGTGGTGGCTGACGCGCCCGGCCGGGCTGTCGGCATCCGGGTCCAGCACCGCCGTCTCATAACCCATGGCTTGGGCGGCATGCACAAACATGCGGCCTAATTGACCGCCGCCCAGCACCCCCAGCGTCAGCGGTCCGGCGCCCGGCCCGCCGGTCTGCGCCCCAGGTAATAGCGCAGCGCTTGCGCTCATAAGCCGACCAGTCCGCCCGACAAACCCGTCACCGGCAACAGCTGCTCGCGGGCAGCGCGTGTTTGCTCTGCGCGATAGGCATCCAATTGCTTGCCTAGCGCCGCATCGTGCGCAGCCAAGAGGGCCACCGCAAACAAAGCCGCATTGGCCGCACCGGCTGCGCCAATGGCAAAGGTGGCCACCGGTATGCCTTTGGGCATTTGCACAATGCTGTGCAGGGAATCAACGCCTTGTAAATGCTTGCTCGGCACCGGCACGCCCAGCACTGGCACCGTGGTTTTGCAAGCCAGCATGCCCGGCAGGTGCGCGGCACCGCCGGCGCCGGCGATGATGGCGCGCAGGCCCCGCCCCTGGGCCGCTTGCGCAAATGCGAACATTTCGTCAGGCATGCGGTGCGCTGAAAGCACACGCGCCTCAAAGGCGATGCCAAACTGTTGGAGAATCTGCACTGCGTGCTGCATGGTGTCCCAGTCTGAACTGGAACCCATGACGACCGCGATAGGTGTGGTGCTCATAAGGTTGGAAACAGCGCTTGGCACCTGCGCCCGAGGATCAGACGGCAGCCGTGCCGCAAGGCTAGACCCCTAATTTTACGTTTTCACCCCGAGTATTTTTTCATGATCAACGTCACCCTGCAAAATTTTGAAACCGAAGTCATAGCCGCCTCGCACGACATCCCGGTGCTGCTGGACTTTTGGGCCCCCTGGTGCGGGCCCTGCAAGGTGATAGGCCCGCTGTTAGAGAAGGTCGAAACCGATTACGCCGGGCGCTTCAAACTGGTCAAGATCGACTCGGACCAAGAGCAAGAACTCTCCAAAGCCTTTGGCATCCGCAGCATCCCTACCTGCGTCCTCATGATCGCTGGCAAGCCGGCCGACGGCTTCATGGGCGCGGTGCCCGAAAGCCAAATCAAGACCTTTTTGGACAAACATCTACCGCCCGAGGGCGCCTCCCTCACCGACGCCGAAGACGCGCAAGCCTTACTGGCGGCGGGCGACGTAGAAGCGGCGCTGCACAAATTGCAAGAAACCCTGGCCGCCGACCCAGCGAATGACGATGCGCGCCACGAACTGGTCAAACTGCTGATTCACCACAACGCCTTGGAAGACGCCAAGGCGGCGTTGGCCCCTGCCCTGGCCGCGATTCCCCGCCAGATCCGCTTTGACGCTTTGCACCATTTCTTAAGCGCCATCGAGTACGTGCATACGGACCCGCGTGGTAACTGGGAACTGGCGCAATTTGACGAAGTCATCGCCGCCAACAAGCGCGACTTTGATACCCGCCTGGCCAAAGCCCGGGTCTTGATGGTGGAAGGCCAATGGACCGTGGCTATGGACGAATTGCTGGAAATCATCATGCGCGACAAAGCCTGGGGCGATGCGGTGCCGCGCAAAACCTTTGTGGCGATTTTGGAGTTGCTCACCCCGCCCAAACCCAAAGGCGCGGTACAAGATACCGGCAAAACCGCTGGCGGCATCGAAATCGCCGGCAAAGTCGTCGCCGAGACCGATCCGCAAGCGCAAATGGTCGCCACCTACCGGCGCAAGTTGAGCATGGCGCTGAATTAAGCGTGTGCAACTATGACTGCGATGCCTGATGGTGGGCTTGCAAGGCGCAGAAAGCGCAGCAAGCCCTAGGCCGTCAGCCGCTGCAATGCTTCCTGGTACTTCGCCGCAGTTTGCGCGATCACCGCGTCTGGCACGCGGGGTGCCGGCGGCGTTTTGCTCCAGGGTTTGCCATCGACTTGTGCGGCCTCCAGCCAGTCGCGTACAAATTGCTTGTCGTAACTCGGCGGGTTACTGCCTTCGGCGTAACTCTCCAAAGGCCAGTAGCGCGATGAATCGGGCGTCAGCACCTCGTCCATGAGCGTGAGCGTGCCCGCCGCGTCCAGCCCGAACTCAAACTTGGTGTCAGCAATGATGATGCCCTTGGTCAGTGCAAAAGCCGCCGCCGCTTCATACAGCGCGATGCTGATATCGCGGATGCGGGTGGCCAAGTCCAAGCCGATCATGTCTACGGTTTGTGCGAAGGTGATGTTCTCATCATGCTCGCCGACAGCGGCTTTAGCAGCAGGGGTATAGATTGGCGTGGGCAAACGCGAGGCATTGCGCAGGCCCGCGGGAAGGGCCACACCGCAGACTGCGCCATTGGCTTGGTATTCCTTCCAGCCGCTGCCCGCCAGGTAGCCGCGCACGACCGCTTCGACGGGCAAAGGTTTGAGCCGTTTGACCAACATACTGCGCCCTTGCACTTGCGTCACTTCATCGGGCGCCACCACACTTTCGGGTACCTCGCCGGTCAGGTGAATAGGGCACAGGTTCAGGCCATGCGGGCCCAATTTGTCAAACCAGAACAAGGCCATTTGCGTGAGCAGAGCACCCTTGCCGGGGATGGGCTCGCCCATGATCACGTCAAACGCGCTGAGCCGGTCGCTGGCAAGCATGAGGATGCGGTCGCTTCCGACGGCGTAGTTGTCACGGACCTTACCCCGCGCCAACAAAGGCAGGGAATGCAGGGTGGAGGTGTGCAAGCAAGAGGCCATAAGCCGCACTGTAGCGCAGCGCAGGCCGCGCTGTCAGTGCACTACTTGCGCCAGTTCACCCTTGCTGTAGCGAGCGGCGACCACGCTCAATGAATCGCCTCTGACTTTAGCGCCCTGGCCTTCGCAGCCGAATTCGATATAGCGCGCTTTGACCAATTGCTTGGCCGCTTCGCGCGCCGGTTTGAGCCAGTCGCGGGCGTCAAACTTGTCGGGGTTTTCGGCCAAAAACTTGCGGCAAGCGGCGGTCATGGCCAGGCGGATGTCGGTGTCGATATTGATCTTTCGCACACCAAACTGAATGGCTTTTTGGATTTCGGCCACCGGCACGCCATAGGTCTCTTTCATCTTGCCGCCATAGGCATTGATGGTGGCCAGCATCTCCTGCGGCACGCTGCTAGAGCCATGCATCACCAGGTGCGTATTGGGCAGGCGGCGGTTGATCTCTTTGATGCGGTCAATCGCCAAAATATCGCCGGTGGGCTGGCGCGTGAATTTGTAGGCGCCGTGGCTGGTGCCAATGGCAATTGCCAAGGCGTCCAGTTGGGTGCGTTGGACAAAATCTGCCGCCTGCTCTGGGTCGGTGAGCAACTGCTCGCGCGTCATGGTCGCGTCGGTGCCGTGGCCGTCCTCTTTGTCGCCCTTCATGGTTTCCAGCGAGCCCAGGCAGCCTAGTTCGCCTTCCACGGTGACGCCTAGTTTGTGCGCCATATCCACGACTTGGCGCGTCACATCCACGTTGTATTCATAGCTGGCAATGGTTTTACCGTCGCCCTCGAGGCTGCCGTCCATCATCACCGAACTGAAGCCCAGGTCGATCGCGCCCTGGCAGACTGCCGGACTTTGGCCATGGTCCTGGTGCATGACCACCGGAATATGCGGGTAGGTCTCGATGGCCGCTTGGATCAGGTGTTTGAGGAAGGCCTCGCCCGCGTACTTGCGCGCACCGGCGCTCGCTTGCATGATGACCGGGGCGCCCACTTCGTTGGCGGCCTCCATGATGGCCTGGACTTGTTCCAGGTTGTTGACATTAAAAGCAGGGATGCCGTAGCCGTGGGTGGCAGCGTGGTCCAG
>JAEMRG010000380.1 GCA_016463455.1 Rhodoferax sp. | reverse complement strand
CGCGCCGCCACCGCATCGCCGATGCGAAATAGCTGAAACGCTCCTGCCGGGTTGGGCCGCAAGGTTTGGGGTTGCAGCGCCGTTAGCGCCGCGTAGTCCGCCGCACCCAGGTTACTGGAATGTGGTTTGAGCGCAAAGTACAAATCATCTAGCGGCAGCGTGCCGTGGTTCACGATCACCTGGTCCACGATGCGTTCTTTGCGCACGCCGCCGTAGTCGCTGCCGACCACAGCCATTAGGCCCTCAGCGCATCGCTCCACCGACAGCAAACGGAAGGTGACGGTAAAGGTGACGTCCAGTTTTTGCAGGCTGCGCATATAAGGCACCAGGTTCATGGCCATGACCTCGGGCGCAAAGCTGCGGTCCGGCGTCATGATTTCCAGCCGCGCGCCGCTCTTGGCAATGATTTCAGCGGCTTGCAGCGCAGGGTGGTCGCCGGCGTCGTCAAACAGCAACACGTTTTTTCCCGGTGCTACTTCGCCGCTCAGGATGTCCCAGGTGGAGGCCACCAGTTCATTGCCGCTTTGCAGCACCTCAGTATGCGGCATGCCGCCGGTGGCGATGATGACCACGTCCGGGTTTTCGGCTAGCACCGTGACTTCGTCGGCCAGGGTGTTGAATCGGAATAGCACGCCGTGTTCTTCGCAACGCGCCATGCGCCAGTCGATGATGCTTAGCATCTCGCGCCTGCGTGGGCTCACCGCCGTCAGGCGAATCTGCCCGCCGGGTTTGGGCGCCGCTTCCAGCACCGTCACCGCGTGCCCGCGCTCGGCGCTCACGCGTGCGGCCTCCAAGCCCGCAGGTCCTGCGCCTACGATCAGCACTTTGCGCTTGGCGGATGCAGGCTCAATGGCGTGTGGCAGGGTCAGTTCGCGTCCGGTGGACGGGTTGTGGATGCAATAGGCTTCGCCGCCAGCATAAATGCGGTCCAGGCAAAAATTGCCCCCTACGCAAGGGCGTATGGTGTCTTCGCGGCCTTCCATGATTTTGCGCATGATGTGCGGATCTGCCATGTGCGCGCGCGTCATGCCCACCATGTCCAGCTTGCCGCTGGCAATGGCGTGGCGCGCGGTGTTCACGTCTTGAATTTTGGCGGCGTGGAAGATGGGCACGTTCACGTGATCGCGCAAGCTACCGGCAAAGTCCAGGTGCGGCGCACTGGCCATGCCTTGCACCGGAATCACATCGGTGAGACCGGCGTCGGTGTCGATATGGCCGCGAATGATATTCAAAAAATCCACCATGCCGGAGTTGGCCAGGTAGCGCGCAATGCCTATGCCATCTTCTGCGCTAATGCCGCCGGGTCGCACTTCGTCGGCCACGCCGCGCACCCCCAAAATGAACGCTGGCCCCACGCGCTTGCGGATGGCGCGCACTACTTCCATGGCAAAGCGCACCCGGTTTTCTAAAACGCCGCCAAAGGGCGCGTCCAGCGTGTTGGTCGAGGGCGACCAGAACTGGTCGATCAAATGCCCGTAGGCCTCTAGCTCCAGGCCATCGACTCCGGCTGCGTGCATGCGTTCGGCGGCGTCGGCATAGTCGCTGATGATGCGGTCGATATCCCAGTCTTCCATCTTTTTGGGGAAGGCGCGGTGCGATGCCTCGCGCTCGTGCGAGGGCGATACCACCGGCAGCCAATCGGCCTTGGACCAGTTGGTGCGCCGACCCAGATGGGTAATCTGGATCATCACCGCTGCGCCGTGTTCGTGGCAGGCGTCGGTCAGATCGCGCATCCAGGGCACGACCTCGTCTTTGTAGGCCAGGATATTGTTAAACACCGGCGGGCTGTCGCGTGATACGGCGGCCGAACCGGCGGTCATGGTCAGGGCAATGCCGGCTTTGGCGCGCTCCACATGGTAGGCGCGGTACTTGGCCTTGGGCATGCCGTCTTCGGGGTAAGCTGGCTCGTGGGAGGTAATCATCAGCCGGTTTTTTAGACGCAGATGTTTGAGCTGAA
>JAEMRG010000379.1 GCA_016463455.1 Rhodoferax sp. | reverse complement strand
CTGCAATCAGCTTGGCCTGATCGTCATAAATACCGGCGGCCATGCAACGCACCCCAAGTTCAAGTTCTTCGTTATCCCTGGCAAAACCGTTTTGGCGGACTTTAGCCAGTTCCTTTTCCAACACGGCTAATTGCGTGATGCTGTTGCGGGTATGTCCGCTCAAACCGGTTTTGGTGGCATAGGCGCGCACACGCGCCGTCTCATCAGCCGCCAGAAATAATTTGCCCACCGACGTCAGGTGTAACGGCGCCCGTCCGCCTATGGCGCGCACCACTTGCATGCCGGAGCGCTCGCTGTAGGCGCGCTCCACATACACAATTTCGTCGGCTTGGCGCACGCTCAGGTTGACCGGTTGCTGAATCATTTGATGCAATTCACGCATGGGTTTGAGCGCGGCATCGCGCACATTCAAACGGGCTTTGACGAAATTGCCCAACTCCAGCAAGCGCATGCCGAGCCGGTAGTGGCCCGGCTCCGGCCTGTCAACAAACCGGCCGCCGACCAGGTCATTCAAAATACGGTGCGCGGTAGAGGGGTGAAGCCCGGTCTTTTCGCTGATGTCCTTGAGCGTGGTCGTGCCTTCTCTGGTGGCCAGCTCATTCATTAAAGTGAACATCCGCTCCAATACTTGTATGGAGGGGGTGCGAGTTATATCGTCATCGGAATTTCGCATGGCGGGATTTTAAGCCCCGCAGCTTCAGGCCTCACGCCACTGGCCGTCGATCAGCAATTGGTGCGGTTTAAACAAGGCTTTGTAATCCATTTTGGGGCTGTGCGCTATCCAATAGCCGAGGTAAACATAGGGCAGGCCGAGACGGCGCGCCTGGTCGATTTGCCAGAGCACGCAAAAAGTGCCCAGGCCCGATTTGGCTTGCGGATCAAAAAACGTATACACGGCAGACAAACCATCGTTCAACATATCCAGGATGGACACCATGCGCAATTTGCCGGGGCTGCCGTCCTGCAACGGCGGGTCGCGAAATTCCACCAGGCGCGAATTGACACGGCTTTGCAGCAAAAACTGGGTGTATTGCTCGACGCTGTCCTGGTCCATGCCGCCACCTGCGTGTCTGCCGGTCTGGTATTGCAAGTACAAGTCGTAATGCTCGGGCACATAAGTCAATTCGCAGATTTGCGCGGTCAGATCCGAATGCTGTTTTTGGGTGCGGCTCTGACTTCGGTTGGGCTGGAACGGTTCAGCAAGTATGCGCAATGGAACGCAGGCACGGCAGCCGTCGCAATACGGCCGGTAAGTGAACAAACCACTGCGTCTAAAGCCTTTGGCTACCAGCTCTGAATAAGTGTCGTTGTGAATCAGGTGGCTGGGGGTGGCGACCTGTGACCTGGCCTGCCTGTCATCCAAGTAGCTACAAGGGTAGGGCGCAGTGGCGTAAAACTGCAAAGATTGAAGCGGTAAATCCTTGAGGTGGGTCACATTCAGCTGCTTTGATTCAGTATCTGATCCCAGTATATAGGCTGGTATTCCCACTGCATGGGTGTCAGGGTCTTTGCCTGAATCACGGAGGCCAGAAAGTCACGGCGGCTGATTTCGCGGGCACCCAGGCTGGCCAGATGCGAGGTTTTCTGCTGGCAATCCACCCACTTCACCCGGTGCGCTTTGCAAAAGCTGATGAGCGCGGCTAACGCCAGCTTGGAGCCGTTGGTCTGCAAGCTGAACATGGATTCGCCGAATACCGCCTGCCCCAATGAAATGCAATACAGACCGCCGGCCAGGCTGCCATTGACCCAGGCTTCCACGCTGTGTGCATAGCCCGCACGGTGCAGTTGCACATAGGCTTGCACCATGTCCTTGACGATCCAGGTGCCTAATTGACCGGGGCGCGGCGAGCGCGCGAGGAACTCGTCGACCGCGTCCTTGAGGACGGTGGTGCCCGAGGGCTCGAGCGCGTCGAGATAGCGCAGCATCGGGCCCACCCGACGACGACCTCGCGAGGCCGGCA
>JAEMRG010000378.1 GCA_016463455.1 Rhodoferax sp. | reverse complement strand
ACCAAAATCGCCTTGACCTTGGGGTTTTTCAACATGATCTTGAAGGCCTCGGTCACTTTTTCTGGGGTGGCGCCGCCGCCCACGTCCAGGAAGTTGGCCGGTTCCGCGCCAAACAGCTTGATCGTGTCCATAGTGGCCATGGCTAGACCGGCGCCGTTGACCAGGCAGCCGATGTTGCCGTCCAGGCTGATATAGGCCAGATCAAACTTGGAGGCTTCGATTTCGGCTGCGTCTTCTTCGTCCAGGTCCCGGTAGGCCACGATTTCCGGGTGGCGGTAGAGCGCGTTGGCATCAAAGTTGAACTTGGCGTCCAGCGCTTTGATATTGCCATTGCCTTCCAAAATCAGCGGGTTCACTTCCACCAGGCTGGCGTCGGTGTCCATATAGACCTGGTAGAGCTTTTGCAGCACATCGACCGCCTTGGCCGTGGAGTCGGCGGGCACACCAATGGCGTCGGCCAGTTTTTTGGCTTGCGCGTCGGTCAGGCCGAGGGCCGGGTCGACGATTTCGGTGATGATTTTTTCCGGCGTGTCGTGTGCCACGCCTTCGATATCCATACCGCCTTCGGAAGAGACAATCATGGCCACGCGCTGGCTGGCGCGGTCGGTGACGGCGGAGACGTAATACTCTTTTTGAATGTCGGCGCCGTCTTCGATCAGCAAGCGGCGCACCTTCTGGCCCAGCGGGCCGGTCTGGTGGGTGATCAGCTGCATGCCCAATATCTCGGTAGCCAGTTGCGTGACTTCCTGAATCGAGCGGGCCAGCTTGACGCCGCCGCCCTTGCCGCGGCCACCGGCATGAATTTGCGCCTTGACCACCCATACCGGGCCACCGAGTTTTTGCGCGGCTTCGACAGCTTCTTGCACCGTGAATGCGGGGATACCGCGCGGCACGGGCACGCCAGCATTGCGCAAGATTTCCTTGCCTTGGTATTCGTGGATTTTCATGACTTTTCTCGTTTGAAACAGGGGGCAAAGCAAAGACGCGGAACTGTATCATGGTGCGGCGCGTCAATCTTGCCCCCTGCTTACGAGGCGCGCGGGCCACTAGGCCCCAGCCTTGCCCGCATTGAATGCCTTTTCAAAGCCCATGAAAAAAATCTTTATCGACGGCGAAGCCGGAACCACCGGCCTGCAAATCCGCGAGCGCTTGCAAGCCATGGCCCACATCGAGATGCTGCGCATAGACCCGGCCTTGCGCAAAGACGATGCCGCCAAGCGCGCGCTGATGGCGCAGGCCGATGTGGTGATTTTGTGTTTGCATGACGACGCGGCTATCGCTTCGGTCATCATGGTCGATGCGCTGCGCCGCGACACCGGCAAGGCCCCGCGCATCATCGATGCCTCTACCGCGCACCGCACCGCACCGGGCTGGGTCTATGGTTTTGCCGAACTATGCGCCGGCCAAAGTGCAGCCATCGCTGCAGCCGACCGGGTGGCCAACCCCGGCTGCTACGCCACCGGCGCGATTGCGCTTTTGCGCCCCTTGATCGATGCGGGGCTGCTGCCGCCGGACTTTGCGGTCTGCCTGCCTTCGGTTAGCGGTTACAGCGGCGGCGGGCGCAGCATGATGGAAGCCTACGAGGCCGGTAGCGCCGCGCCCTTTGAGCTCTACGCCCTGGGACTACAGCACAAACACATACCCGAAATCATGCATTGCAGCGGCCTGACGCGCCGCCCGCTGTTTGTGCCCTCGGTGGGCAATTTCGCGCAAGGCATGCTAGTGCAGCTGCCACTACATCTGGACAGTCTGCCGGGCCAGCCCAGCGCCCAGGCCCTGCACGAAGCCCTGGCCGCGCACTACGCCGGCAGCCACACGGTATCGGTGGAGCCGCCCACCGCCGATGGCAAGCTCGATGCCGTGGCCTTGGCGGGTAGCAACCAGATGGAGTTGCGCGTCTTCGCCAACCCAGCCGCCGGCCACGCCCTGCTGGTCGCCCGCCTGGACAACCTGGGCAAAGGCGC
>JAEMRG010000093.1:5886-7743 GCA_016463455.1 Rhodoferax sp. | reverse complement strand
CTGATTACGGATCGGGTGGACTACTTCAACCCTGCAGCGTCCAATTGAGATGTACCACCACGCCGCTTGCTAATGGCCAGCGGAATAAAGCCT
This sequence comes from Rhodoferax sp., assembly GCA_016463455.1. Taxonomy (GTDB): domain Bacteria; phylum Pseudomonadota; class Gammaproteobacteria; order Burkholderiales; family Burkholderiaceae_C; genus Allorhodoferax. Next base: position 7,650 of record JAEMRG010000093.1, on the reverse strand, counting down.
AGGGCCACCGATGATGTTGGTTAGCGTATCAAAGCCCACTAGCTGGGTCATCACTGGTGTTCTTTGCGTTCTGGGTAATCCCCCCGTTTTCCACCGGTCTTAAAAGTAGAACGGTTATGCAGCCTTGGCCAAATGCTGCTTCGGGGTAAAACCGCCCAGGGCCATATGCGGGCGATCATGGTGGAGTTGGCAGGAATAGGCCACGAAGTAGTCTTGCCCGCAGTCGTCACACCACGCCCTGGCAAAGCCATGTGCAAAGATGCCGCATTCCAAATATTTAGCTAAGCAGTACGTCAAACAGGGGCAGGTTCACCTTGGCTTGTTTGCGTAAATGTATTACAATTATGGAGCTAGAATTTGCCTAGCTTTTTCGTATACAAGGATTTGGCCATGCATGCCACTACGCTTTCATTTCGGGTCGGCAACGACTTTGCCGATGAGGTGCGCACGCTAGCCGGCCTCGTGGGACTCAAGAGCTCGGACTACATCCGACAAGCGGTCTTGGAGAAAAACGAACAGGTCATGGCGCAGCGTATTGCCGCACTCTCCAAAGAGCTCTCGGCTGAGCATCTGGCCTTCAATGAGTCCTTGGACGAGAGTCTTCAAGATGGCCTTGATTAAGGTCCTGCGCGGGGAAATTTGGGAGGTCAACCTCGAGCCTCAAACGCACAAGGAAGAACCCGGCAAGCGTAATCGCCCGGCCCTTGTCATCCAAACCGACATCTTGAATAAGAGCGGTCATCCAACCACCATGGTGGTGATGGGAACCACCAGCGTGAAGCGGGATAAGGACTACTTTCCGCTGCGTGTAGCATTGGTCAACCAGAGCGGTTTGGCGCAGGAGACGGACCTGCTGATTGATCAAATTCGCGCCATCTCCAACCGAAGACTCATGGGTACTAAGCCCTTGGCAACCCTCAGTGTGAATCACCTGAAACGGGTTGAAGATGCGCTCAGGTTGCTCATTGGGCGCTGAGGCGCTGACCTCAGGTTAGCGCCGGCAAGATGCACACCGACTTGCTCGCAAGGTGCGCGGCCCGGTACTGATTTTGCAAGGCGCCAGAGACGCGCGGGTTCAGCTAAACCAGTCCACGCGCATGGTCGAGGCGCTCAAACAAGCAGGCAAGCCGGTGGACTTTGTGCTGTTTCCCAATGCCGGTCACAACCTGTACCGCTGGACGGACAGACTCACCTACTACCGCAAGACCGAGGATTTTCTGGCGCAATGCCTGGGTGGCCGCAGCGCAGGCTATGACTTCTTCGAACTGGGAGACTTGATTTTCTAGACGGGGTGCGTGCGCGTTGGATGGCGGCCAACTACAGGCGATAGGAGCACACCGTAGTCCGCCCTGAGCCATGCGGATGCCTCCGGGGGTCGGCGTAAGTGTCAATTTCCACAAAACCCGCAGCGCGCATCATGCCGGCAGAGGCCAGGTTTTCCTCGTGGCGGTCGATAAACACCAATTCTGCGCCCAGTTTGCCCAGTTCGACCAAGGCTTGGCGCAGTAGGCGTGTACCCAAACCCTGCCCGGTGCGGTCGCGCCGCACCACGGCTTCGCTGACGTAACCCTGGGGCGAACCACGTGCTTGCTCGGGCAGGTAATGGTCGAAGTCGGTGCTAAGGCCAAACGTCACGGCGCCTATCAATTGCCCTTCTTCCAGCGCCAGCACGCCATGGGCGCGGCCTTGGGCTATGTCGTCCAGGTGTTCGCGGATGCCGTCTTCGGGCAGGTAGTTCCAGATATTGGCGCCGTGGTCAAAGAT
>JAEMRG010000093.1:0-5786 GCA_016463455.1 Rhodoferax sp. | reverse complement strand
CGCGGATGCCGTCTTCGGGCAGGTAGTTCCAGATATTGGCGCCGTGGTCAAAGATCAGGGCTTGCAGTGCGGGCAGGTCTTGCGCGCTGGCGGCAGCCAGGCGAACACCGGTGTCGGGCGCCAGGCTCATTTGCCTGCCGGTCGCAAAAACACCAGTTGGCTGAGCGAGCAGGCCAGCAACAGGCCGGCGTAAGTGCCCATCTTGCCGTCATTGCCAAAAAACCAGAGCCCAGCGGCCAAGGCGCAGCAGCCCACCAGGGAATTGACAAGGCCCAGCCCGAGCCAGGACCCGGCCCTGGGCCTCACGCCGAGCACCACCGGGGCCGTCAGAGCCAGAAAAAACCCGACAAATACCGCTGGTGCCACAAAATTAAGCAAGTGGTTGGCAAAGTCGAGCGGGCCCATGAATTCTTTCGTAGTAGCATCAAATTTTATAATCCCGCTTATCTATGGCAGTCTGGGCACTCGGCATCAACCACAACACCGCTCCGCTGGACCTGCGCGGAAGGTTTGCCTTTGCCATCGACAAGATCGAGCCGCACCTCTTAGGCCTGCGCCAATCCATGCCCAGCGCGCCCGAAGCGGCCATTGTCTCCACCTGTAACCGCACCGAGATTTACTGCGCCGGAGACCAGACGCAAATGGAGCACACCCTGGACTGGCTGGCCCAATCGGGCGGCGTTTCCACCCACACCCTGCGCTCGCACACCTACAGCCTGAGCGACCAAGAAGCCGCGCGCCATGCCTTTAGGGTCGCCAGCGGGCTGGACTCCATGGTGCTGGGCGAGCCGCAAATCCTGGGGCAGCTCAAAGACGCGGTGCGCGCCGCCGAGTCCGCCGGGGCCTTGGGCAGCACTTTGTCGCAGATGTTCCAGCGCTCGTTTGCCGTGGCCAAAGAGGTGCGCAGCTCCACCGAAATCGGCGCCCACTCCATCAGCATGGCCGCCGCAGCGGTGCGCCTGGCTGGGCAATTGTTTGAAGACATGGGCCAAGTCAAGGTCTTGTTTGTGGGAGCAGGCGAGATGATCGAGCTGTGCAGCACCCACTTTGCCGCTAAAAACCCCAAGTCCATCACCATCGCCAACCGCACCCTGGAGCGCGGCGAGCAACTGGCCGGGCGCTTTGGCGCTGAAGTGATGCGCCTGTCCGACCTGCCGGACCGGCTCGCCGAGTTTGATGCGGTCATCAGCTGCACCGCCAGTACCCTGCCCATCATCGGCCTGGGCGCGGTGGAGCGCGCCCTGAAAAAACGCAAACGCCGCCCCATGTTTATGGTGGACCTGGCAGTGCCGCGCGACATCGAGCCCGAGGTGAAAAAACTGGGCGATGTGTATCTGTATACCGTGGACGATCTGGCAGGCGTGGTGCAAACTGGCCAGGCCAACCGCCAGGCGGCCGTGGCCCAGGCCGAGGCGATTGTCGATGCCGGGGTGCAAAGCTTTATGCACTGGTTAGACCAGCGCCATACCGTGCCCCTGATCCAGCAACTCAATGCCCAGGCGGACGCCTGGCGCGCACACGAATTGGCACGCGCGCGCAAAGCGCTGGCCAAAGGCGAGGATGTGGAGGCGGTGCTGGAAGCCTTGTCCAAAGGCTTGACGCAAAAAATGCTGCACGGTGCTTTTGCCGAACTGCACGGCCCCGACAACGCGGCACGCGAACGCGCCCGCCACGCCATAGAACATCTCTTTTTGCGCAAAGAGCGTTAGCGACGCTGCGCTCGCGCTGCGCCAGCCGCCGCGCCACACGCCGCCCACTGGCTGGCACACCGGCCCTTCCCCGCCACGCGGGGCCTCTCGCAATCTCTTTTTTGTATTCCGCCATGAAACCGTTTTTACGCCAACAACTTGCACGCTATACCGACCGCCTGGGCGAGCTGGAATTTTTGCTCTCGCGCGAAGACATCATGAAAGACATGACGCAGTTTTTGGCGCTCTCGCGCGAACACACCGAGGTGGGCGCGGTAGCCAGCCGCTGGGCGCGTTACCAAGAGCGCGAGGCTGATTTCACGACTGCCACCGAAATGCTCGATGGCGCAGGCAGCGATGCCGACATGGCAGCCATGGCGCAGGAAGAACTGGACAGCGCCAGCGCCGAGTTAACCCAACTCGAAGCAGAACTCACGCGCATGCTGCTGCCCAAAGACCCGGACGATGCGCGCAACGCCTTTGTGGAAATCCGCGCCGGCACCGGCGGCGACGAGTCCACGCTATTTGCCGGCGACCTGGCGCGCATGTACACCCGCTACTGCGACAGCCTGGGCTGGAAAACCGAAATCATGAGCGAGTCGGCCAGCGAGCTGGGCGGCTACAAAGAAGTGGTGCTGCGCGTGGAAGGCCACAACGTGTATGGCGCGCTGAAGTTTGAATCGGGCGGCCACCGCGTGCAACGCGTGCCAGTCACCGAAACCCAGGGCCGCATCCATACCAGCGCCTGCACCGTGGCGGTGCTTGCCGAACCCGACGAAGCCGAAGCCATCAAGATCAACCCGGCCGACTTGCGCATTGACACCTACCGTGCCAGCGGCGCCGGCGGCCAGCACATCAACAAAACCGATTCGGCGGTGCGCATTACCCACTTACCCACCGGCATCGTGGCCGAATGCCAAGACGGGCGCAGCCAGCACAGCAACAAAGCGCAGGCCTTGCGCGTACTGACTGCGCGCATTCAAGAAAAAGACCGCTCCGAGCGCGCCGCCAAAGACGCCGCCGAGCGCAAAAGCCTGGTCGGCACCGGCGACCGCAGCGACCGCATCCGCACCTACAACTTCCCCCAAGGCCGCCTGACCGACCACCGCATCAACCTGACGCTGTACAAATTGCTCACCATCATGGAAGGCGACTTGGGCGATGTGGTCGAAGCGCTGCAAGCTTTTGAAGCCGCGCAGCAAATGGCGGATTTGGAACTGGGTAAGGTTTGATGGCTCCACGCATGGAGGCTCAGTCCACCGTCGGCCACGCTTTGCAAAGCGCAATGGCGCTAGGCGTGGCACGTTTAGAGGCGCAGCTTTTATTGCTGCACGCGCTGGGGCGCACAGTACAGGAACGCGCATGGCTGTTAGCGCACGGCGAAGAGGCACTTTCAATCGCGGCACAGCAAATCTGGCAAGAAGCACTTGCGCGTCGCATGGGCGGCGAGCCCCTGCCCTACATAACCGGCTGGGCGGCGTTTTACGGCTTGGAGCTGCAAGTCGATGCGCGTGTACTTTGCCCGCGTGCCGATACCGAAACCCTGGTGGAATGGGCCCTAAAGCTTTTGCCAGTCGCCGCCCGCGCCATCGACCTGGGCACAGGCAGCGGCGCCATTGCGCTGGCCCTAAAGCAGCAGCGCCCCGATGTGCACATGGATGCCCGTGATCTCAGCGCCGAAGCCTTGGCCGTGGCGCAGGCTAATGCGCAGCGCTTGGGTTTGGATATCGCGTTTTCGCAAGGAGCCTGGCTGGAGGGCTTGGCGGAAACTTTCGACTTCATCGTCTCCAACCCGCCCTACATCGCCGACGCCGACCCGCACCTTGCGGCGCTGACCCATGAGCCCCTGCAAGCCCTGACCAGCGGCGCCGATGGTTTGGACGATTTGCGCGCCATCATTGCCCAAGCGCCTGCCTGCCTGAAGCCCGACGGCTGGCTGTTGCTGGAGCACGGCTACGACCAGGCCGAGGCGGTGCGCCAGCTATTGCAGGCCAAAGGCTTTGTGGATGTGCAGTCACGCCAGGATTTGGCGGGTATTGAACGTTGCAGCGGCGGGCGTTGGTTTGGCCCTTAGGCCTCAAACATTTCTTGCATGGTCTTTAGCGCATTTTTCAATGTTGAGGCCTGCACGCTGCCGAGCTTTTTGACCAAGCGCAGTTTGTCTACGCTGCGAATTTGATCCAGCACCAACAGGCCTGATGTGCCCTGAAACTTGAGTGGAACCCGAAAAGGCGCGTTAAAACCTTGCGAGGTCATGGGCGCGATGATCACGGTTTTGAGGTGGTCGTGCAGCTCCGGCGGCGAAAGCACCAAGCATGGGCGCGATTTACGAATCTCGCTGCCCACGGTGGGGTCCAGGTTCACCAGCCACACATCCCCGCGACTTACCACATCAAGTCCTCATCACCCTCGTTTGCAAAATCGCCGAGCAACGGTTCGTCTTCATTGGCAAGCGCTACCGCTTTGGCAGCATCCGCCCAACCCGAGCGTGCGGGTGGCGCGGGCTTGCGGATCACCAGTGCGCCGCCTTCGATGGTCAAGTCGGCTTCGTCTATCAGACCTAACTGAGCCAGCATCGGTTTGGGAATAACAATTCCGCGAGAGTTGCCAATGGAGCGTATGGAAACGTACATGAGTCGGGTTTAGATGGGGTTTGCAATACAAGGAATGTTATTACTTTGTGTCAACAATGTCAACACCATTTTGCATTGCAGCGTAAGCCATGCAGCCCGACGGATGTTGCCTATCCCTAGCTCAAGCGATGAGCGCGCCAGCAAGCCATTGCCCGTCCTTGGCGGCAAATACGCCCTATCAAACCAAAGCCGCATCCTTCGCCGCTCTTACCGCCACCTTTGGCACCAACCCCAGCCGATTGACGCCACTGACCAGCGCCTTAATGGACGCGGTCAGGATGTTGTGATCCAGCCCCACGCCAAAGCGGTCCGGCGCATCCGTGGCATCCGAGCTGAGCTCCATAAAGGCGCAGGCCTGGGCGTCGCCGCCGTGGGTGCTGCTTTTGGTCGAGCGCTCTTCAAAACTGCGCACCTGCACATCTACGCCAATGCTAAGCAAAGCCTGTACGGCTGCGTCGATGGGGCCATTGCCAAAGCCTTGCAGCGTATGGCGAGCGCCTGCCACTTCCACCGTCAGGCGTATGCCCTGGCCGCTGGCGTCATGCGGGTGGTCGGTCAGCTGGTAGCCAACATAGCCCACGGGCTCGGTGGGGGCGATATAGGTACTGGCAAACAGATTCCAAATGTCCAGCGCGCTCATCTCGCCACCGTGGGTGTCGGTGTAAGCCTGCACTTCGCCCGAAAACTCCACTTGCAAGCGGCGCGGCATGACGATGCCGTATTCGGCCTCCATCAAATAGGCTACGCCGCCCTTACCGGACTGGCTGTTGACGCGGATGATGGAGTCATAGGTGCGGCCCACATCGGCCGGGTCAATGGGCAAATAAGGCACGCTCCACAGGCCGTTTTTGTCCAGCGCGGAAAAGCCTTTTTTAATCGCGTCCTGGTGCGAGCCGCTAAAGGCGGTGAACACCAAATCGCCTACATACGGGTGGCGCGGGTGGATGGGCAATTGGTTGCAATGCTCCACGGTGCGGGCTACGGAATTGATGTCGGAAAAGTCCAAGCCCGGGTTCACGCCCTGGGTGTAGAGGTTGAGCGCCAGCGTGACGATGTCCACATTGCCGGTGCGCTCGCCGTTGCCAAACAAGCAGCCTTCCACGCGATCGGCCCCGGCCATTAAGCCCAGCTCGGCTGCGGCTACCGCCGTGCCGCGGTCGTTATGCGGATGCAGGCTGATGAGGACGCTATCGCGCCGAGCCACGTTGCGGTGCATCCACTCGATCTGGTCGGCATAGATATTGGGTGTGGCCACTTCCACCGTGGCGGGCAAATTCAGAATAACTTTGTTGTCCGGCGTGGCGCCCCAGACTTCGGTCACTGCGTCGCACACTTCTTTGGCGAACTCCAGTTCGGTAGAGGTGAAGAGCTCCGGGCTGTATTGCAGCACCCACTCGGTTTGCGGATGCGCCTGGGCCAGTTCTTTGATCAGCGTTACCGACTCCACGGCCAGTTGCACCACCTC
>JAEMRG010000377.1 GCA_016463455.1 Rhodoferax sp. | reverse complement strand
CTTGCATCTTGGGCTTGACGATATACACCGAGCCTTTGCGCGAGTTGCGCACCTGCCCGGCAGCGGCATCGGCCTTGGTTCGCTGCAAATCATGGATGGCAATGGCGGTAGTGACCACGGCGTCCAAAATGCCTTCGGGGATTTCATGCGAGCTGCCATCTTTGGCGGTGTACAAAATGGCCGGGTTGCTCATCAAATGGCCTACATTGCGCACGAACAGCAGCGAGCGGCCATGCAGCACCACGGGCTTGCCGTCAGCGCCGCTATAGACGCGATCGGCATTAAGGCCGCGCACAAAAGTTTTGCCGCCTTTGCTGATGGTCTCGGTGAGCGTGCCTTGCAAAATGCCCAGCCAGTTGCGGTAGGCCAGCACTTTGTCCTGGGCATCCACCACGGCGACCGAGTCTTCCAGGTCCAGGATGGTGGACAGGGCAGCTTCCATCACCACGTCAAACACACCCGCTGCGTCGGTTTTGCCAATGGCGGTGTCGCGGTCAATCAGGATGTCCAGGTGCAAACCGTTGTGCTCCAACAACACCGAAGACGGCGCTTTGGCCATGCCTTGAAAGCCTTTGAACTGCGCTGGTAGGGCCAAGCTGGTGTTGCTGCCGTCTTTCAGGACCACGGCCAGCTTGCCGTTTTTGACGCTATAGGCCAGGCTGTCTTTGTGCGAGCCTTTGCGCAGCGGGGCGACTTCGTCGAGCAGCTTGCGCGCATAGGCAATGACTTTTTTGCCGCGCTTGGGGTTATAGGGTTTGCCGCTGGCGCTGAGCTTGGTGGCGCCGCCGTCTTCGGAAATCACGTCGGTGCCGTAGAGCGCGTCATACAAGCTGCCCCAGCGCGCATTGGCGGCGTTGAGGGCGTAGCGCGCGTTGAGCACCGGCACCACCAACTGCGGGCCCGCTTGGATGGCCAGCTCGGCATCTACGTTTTTCGTGATGATGCGTGCCTTGGCGGGCAGCGGTGCCAAATAGCCAATGTCTTTTAAAAACGCTTGGTAGGCTTTCATGTCGGCAATCGGGCCCGGATGGGTTTGGTGCCAAGTGTCGATTTCGCTTTGCAAACGCTCGCGCTCGGCCAGCAGGGCGGCATTCTTGGGTGCCAGATCGGCCACGATGGCGTTAAAGCCTTTCCAGAATCTGGCCGGCTTGACGCCGGTGCCGGGTAGCACTTCCGTGTCGATAAAGTTTTGCAAAACGCTGGCGACATGCAGTCGGCCGATAGTGGTGCGGGCGGTGGCCATAGGGGCTCCTTGGAAACAGACAGGAAATAGCGCGCGTAAGAAATTACACGGTGCCCTACTCTATTCGATACTTTGACGCATACTATGGTGCTAAAAAGCAATCCATTCGTGACAAAAATGAATACACCCAAGCCTCTGCCCTTGTCCGGCATCCGCGTTGTCGAGTTCACCCACATGGTCATGGGCCCCACTTGCGGCATGGTGCTGGGCGATATGGGCGCCGATGTCGTGAAGGTCGAGCCGCTGGCGGGCGACAGCACGCGTAAGCTACTGGGCGTGGGCGCCGGGTTTTATCCGCTGTTCAACCGCAATAAAAAGAGTATTGCCCTGGACCTGGAAAGCGCCACGGGCCGCGAAGTGGTAGCGCGCCTGGTGGCGCGGGCCGACATCGTCAGTGAAAACTTCAAACCCGCCACCATGGAAAAGCTGGGCCTGGACTACGCCACATTGTCAGCGCGCCACCCGCGCCTGATCTACGTCAGCCACAAAGGCTTCTTACCCGGCCCCTACGAGCACCGCACCGCCTTGGACGAAGTGGTGCAAATGATGGGTGGCCTGGCCTATATGACGGGTCGGTCTGGCGACCCGCTGCGTGCGGGCTCCAGCGTCAATGACATCATGGGTGGCGTGTTCGGTGCCATGGGCGCTATGGCCGCGCTGATGCAGCGCCAGCAAACCGGCCAGGGCCAGCAAGTGCAGGCCGCGCTGTTTGAGAACAATGTGTTTTTGG
>JAEMRG010000376.1 GCA_016463455.1 Rhodoferax sp. | reverse complement strand
ATCCGCGACGCGGTGCGCGAATTTGCGCAGAAAGAACTGTGGCCGCATGCCGCCCGCTGGGACAAAGAACACCTGTTCCCCAAAGAGGCGCACAAGGGGCTGGCGGCGCTAGGGGCTTACGGCATTTGCGTGCCCGAGGAATACGGCGGCGTGCAGCTCGATTACCTGAGCCTGGCCTTGGTGTTGGAAGAAATTGCTGCTGGCGATGGCGGCACCAGTACGGTGATCAGCGTCACCAATTGCCCGGTCAATGCCATCTTGATGCGCTACGGCAATGCGGCGCAGAAAAAGCAGTGGCTGACGCCCTTGGCGCGGGGTGAGATGCTGGGGGCGTTTTGCCTGACCGAGCCGCATGTGGGTTCGGACGCGTCCAGCCTGCGCACCACGGCGGTTCGCGAAGGGGATGAATATGTGTTGAACGGCGTAAAGCAGTTCATCACCAGCGGCAAAAATGCGGATGTGGCGATTGTGATTGCCGTCACCGACAAAGGCGCGGGCAAAAAAGGTATGAGCGCGTTTTTGGTGCCCACCAATGCGCCGGGTTATGTGGTGGCGCGGCTGGAAGACAAGCTGGGCCAGCACAGTAGCGACACCGCGCAAATCAACTTTGACAACTGCCGCATATCTGCGGAAAACCTGATCGGCAAAGAGGGCGAGGGCTATGGCATCGCATTGGGTGGCTTAGAGGGTGGGCGAATCGGCATTGCCGCGCAAAGCGTGGGCATGGCGCGCAGTGCGTTTGAAGTGGCGCTGGCCTATTCCAAAGACCGGCAGAGTTTTGGTGCGCCCATTTTTAACCACCAGGCTGTCGGTTTCCGGTTGGCGGAGTGTGCAACGCAATTGGAGGCCGCACGCCAATTGATTTGGCATGCAGCGGCCTTGCGCGACGCCGGCCGGCCTTGCCTGAAAGAAGCCGCCATGGCCAAATTGTTTGCCAGCGAGATGGCGGAAAAAGTATGTACTGTCGCCATCCAAACCCTGGGCGGCTATGGCTATGTGAGCGATTTTCCGGTGGAGCGTATTTACCGCGATGTGCGCGTCTGCCAGATTTACGAAGGCACTAGCGACGTACAAAAAATCATCATCCAACGCGCCCTGGCCTGAACGAAAAACACAAGGAGACCGCATGCCGATTACCAAAGGATTTCGCCAACTCGTCGATGAGGCCAATGCCTGCATCACTACCTATTCCATTGCGCAAGTGCGCGAGCGCCTTTCCGACGGGCGCATGCAATTGGTGGACATCCGCGACATCCGCGAAGCCGAGCGCGAGGGCACCATCGAAGGCGCGGTGCTGGCGCCGCGCGGCATGCTGGAGTTTTGGGTGGACCCGGCTTCGCCCTATTTCAAACCGGTGTTTGGCGACGAGGCCAAAGAATATGTGCTGTTTTGCGCCGCCAGCTGGCGCAGCGCGCTGGCCACCAAAGCCTTGCAGGAAATGGGCATGACCAATGTCGCCCACATCGACGGCGGCTTTGCTGCCTGGGTGAAAGACGGCGCGCCGGTGCAAAGCTGGGAAGCCCACAAGGCACAGGCCAAGGCCGCCAAAGGCGGATGAGCCAGGGCCCGCTGGCCCTTGCGGGCGACCCACTTTGCCCGTGCACGCGGGAAGGGGCGAAGGGCAAGTCGCTGCGCTTTTCGGCCTGTTGCGGCCCGTATCTAGAAAGCCATGTCGCCGCTCCCGACGCCCCAAGCCTTATGCGCTCGCGCTACAGCGCCTTTGTCTTGCAGCGTGAAGCCTATTTGCTGGGCACCTGGCACGCCAGCACCCGCCCGGTGCAAGTGGACTTTGACACCACGGGCAAGTGGCTGGGCCTGGAGCTGCGCAAAGCCTTAGCCAGCAGCCCGACCGAAGCCGAAGTGGAGTTTATTGCCCGCTTCAAACCTGCGGGGGCCAGCGCCTGGCGCCTGCACGAGCGCAGCCGCTTTGTGCTGCAAGCGGGACGCTGGTGGTATGTGGATGGGGTGCAGCGGGC
>JAEMRG010000092.1 GCA_016463455.1 Rhodoferax sp. | reverse complement strand
GACTTACGGCGGTGCATTCCTGTACCACCTGGAGGGCAACAAAGTCGCCATGGGCTTTATCACTGGCCTGGGCTATACCAACCCTTACCTGAGCCCCTTCGAAGAATTTCAGCGTTGGAAGTCGCACCCCAATGTGCGTTGGTATTTGGAAGGCGATCCAGCCAAAGGCATTGCCCACGGCAAACGCATTTCTTATGGCGCACGAGCGATTAACGCCAGCGGCCTGTCCTCGCTGCCCAAAACCGTGTTCCCCGGTGGCGCCTTGATTGGCTGCAACGCGGGCTATCTGAACGTGAGCCGTATCAAAGGCAGTCACGCTGCTATCAAGACCGGCATGCTGGCCGGCGAGGCCGCATTTGACGCAGTTGTGGCCGGTCGCCAGCATGATGAGCTAAGCGCTTACCCCGAGGCCTTTGAGCGCAGCTGGCTGCACGCTGAATTGCACAAAGACCGCAACTTCAAAAACTGGTTCAAAAAAGGACTGACGGTCGCCACCCTCATGAATGGCGTGGAGCAATTTGTCTTACGCGGCCATATCCCCTGGACGCTGCACCGCGATAAGCCCGACCATGCGCACTTGTTGCCAGCATCGCAGTGCCAACCCATTGTGTATCCCAAGCCGGACGGGAAAATAACTTTTGACCGCCTGAGCAGCGTGTTTATCAGCAACACCAACCACGAAGAAAACCAACCGGCCCACCTGACCTTAAAAGACGCTTCGGTGCCGGTGAGCATCAACTTGCAAAAGTATGCAGGCCCCGAGGCGCGCTATTGCCCCGCCGGTGTATACGAATATGTGAAAAACGACGATAACACCGACCGCTTGCAAATCAACGCGCAAAACTGCGTGCACTGCAAAACCTGCGACATCAAAGACCCGACGCAAAACATCGTCTGGGTCACCCCAGAAGGTGGCGGCGGGCCTAACTACGCGGGCATGTAAGGCTTTATGCCCGCCTTGCCTCTAGCAGCAGTGCCCCTCGCGGGCACTTCTTGTTTTCGCGTGCTGAGCATCATCCCGCCGATGACGCAGCTCAATACGCCCTACCCGTCCACGGCCTACCTGAGCGGTTTTTTGCGCTCGCGCGGTGTGGATGCGGTGCAAGAAGATTTGGCGCTGGGCTTGGTGTTGGCGCTGCTTACGCCGCAGGGCTTGGAGCAGGTGCACCAAGTCGCTAAAACACTGCCCCAAAACAAGCACAGCCCCAGCGTGCAGCATTTTTTGCACGCTTTTACGGATTATCGGAGCACGATTGCCCCGGTCATCGCGTTTTTGCAGGGACGTGACTCCACGCTCAGCCACCGCATCGCAGGGCGCGGATTTTTGCCTGAAGGGCCGCGCTTTGCCGCGCTGGATGTCTATGGCGACGGCGACGCGCCGGACCCCTTGGCCTGGGCTTTTGGTGCGCTAGGACAAAACGACAGGGCCCGGCATTTGGCCACGCTGTACCTCAACGACCTGGCCGACGTGCTGCGCGATGCTATTGATCCGCGCTTTGAATTTGTACGCTATGGAGAATCGCTGGCGGCCAGCCAGCCCAGCTTTGAGCCTCTAGCCCAGGCCCTGGCGCAAACGCCTAATTTGATGGATACGGTGCTGCATGATTTAACGCTGGCCGCTTTGCAAAAACACCAAGCGCAGCTGGTCGTGCTTTCGGTTCCCTTTCCGGGCGCCATGTACGGCGCGCTGCGCATTGCGCAAAGCATCAAAGCACATAGCCCGCAAGTGCGCATTGCCTTGGGCGGCGGCTATGTAAACACCGAATTACGCCAGCTGGCTGAGCCGCGGGTGTTTGATTATGTGGACTTCGTCTGCCTGGACGCCGGTGAGCGTCCCTTGCTTGCGCTGCTGGAACACCTGCAAGGCAAGCGCTCGGTAGAGCGCCTGGTGCGTACGTTTGTGCGCGAGGCAAGCAGCCAGACGGTGCGCTACATGCAATGGCAAGAGCCTGATATTGCGTTTGAGGATGTGGGCGCGCCCACCTGGGACGGTCTGCCCTTAGACAAGTATTTATCCCTGCTGGACATGCTCAACCCCATGCACCGCCTGTGGAGCGACGGGCGCTGGAACAAGCTGACGATTGCCCAAGGCTGCTACTGGAAAAAATGCAGTTTTTGCGATGTCAGCCTGGATTACATAGGCCGCTATGAAACCGCCACCGCACAGACCTTGGTGGACCGCATCGAAGCCATCGTGGCCGAGACCGGGCAAACCGGCTTTCACTTTGTCGATGAGGCGGCACCGCCCAAGATGCTCAAGGCCTTGGCACAAGAACTTCTGCGCCGCAAGCTCTCTATTTCTTGGTGGGGCAATATCCGCTTTGAAAAAAGCTTCACTCCGCAACTAGCCGAGTTGCTGGCCCAAAGCGGCTGTATTGCCCTGTCCGGCGGGCTGGAGGTAGCGTCCGACCGGCTGCTGGCGCTGATGCAAAAAGGCGTGACAGTAGACCAAGTGGCGCGGGTGACCAAGGGCTTTTCAGAGGCCGGCATTTTGGTCCACGCCTACCTGATGTACGGCTTTCCTACCCAGACGGTGCAAGAGACGGTGGACGCGCTGGAGTACGTGCGCCAACTGTTTGAAAACGGCTGCATTCAAAGCGGGTTTTTCCATCGCTTTACTTGCACCGTGCATTCGCCGGTGGGCTTGGACCCCAAGGCTTATGGCGTGGCGCTCCAGGAAACGACCTTCGCCGGTTTTGCGCGCAACGATATCGGCTTTAGCGACCCGACGGGTGTGGACCACGAGCGCCTAGGCCTGGGACTGAAAAAAGCGATTTACAACTTTATGCACGGCTTGGGGCTGGAAGAAGACGTACGCACTTGGTTTGAGCTGGATACGCCCTGCCCCAAAACCCGCGTCAAGCGCAACACCATAGCGCGGGCTCTGGCGCCAAGCTAAGAGGGCAAGTGATCCGCAATGCAGTGGGAGCGGCGTGCATTGCACGTCCCGGTTTCGGCTTACAGCGTAGCCACCGCAATTTCGCGCAAAGCGCGCTCAAACACGTCGGTCGGCTGGCCGCCCGAGATCAGATGCCGGTCATTGATGATGACGGCCGGCACTGCGTGGATACCGGCGCGCCGGTAAAACTCTTCCAGCGCCCGAACTTCGGTCTCGTATTCCTTGCTCTGCAATATGGCGCGCGCTTGTCCGACAGGCAAGCCCACTTGGGCTACAGCGGCTAGCAATACCTCGGGTGATTCAATATTCTCGGAGCGCCCCTGGTAGGCCTCCAATAGCGCCTTCTTAAGTGCGTATTGCGAACCGGGACGGCCGGTGTATTTGGCCCAGTGCAACAAGCGGTGCGAGTCCAAGGTGTTGTAGATGCGGCCCCGACCTTCGGCGCTAAAGGCGAAGCCGACCTCCTCTCCCCGGCGACGGATGGTTTCGCGTATTTCCACGCGCTGCTCGGGGGTGGAGCCGTATTTTTCGGTCAAATGTTCGTCCAAATCCTGCCCGCCCGGCGGCATATCGGGATTGAGTTCAAAGGGCTGAAACTGCAATTCCACTTTGACCTCGTCGCCCAAGCGCGCTATGGCCTGCTCCAAAGCGCCCAGCCCGACGGCACACCAAGGGCAGGCAACGTCGGAGATAAAGTCGATTTTCATTTTGACGGACATAGGGGCTCGCTTTAGACAGAGTTTCGCAGAGGGTATAAGAAATTAAACGATATTTATCAGATACTTGAATAAACTACTTAAGGTTTTACTGAAGATAAAAACTATCCATCGCCAGCATGCCATACAGCACCTCGCGGCTTAAATAATGCGCCTTGCTCCCGACGCCACCTGCACCCAGGGCAAAAATGAGCGGCATGAAATGATCCTCACTGGAGTGGGTGCGCCATGCGAGACGTACAGCACAGTTGTCATCGGGACCGGCTAAAAATGGGTTTTCTTAAGGTGGGCACGCAGCGAAGGCGTCACTGCATCCCGGCCAGCCCGGCGACCGCCAGGGCGTAGCCATTCACACCAAAACCGCACATCACCGCTTTGGCTACCGGCGAAATATAGGAATGGTGACGAAACTCCTCGCGCGCGTGCACATTACTGATGTGCAGTTCGATCAGGCACACGCCCGTCCCTTTAATCGCGTCATGCAGGGCGACGCTGGTGTGGGTGTAGGCACCAGCATTGAGCACCACGCCCGCCAGCGTGCCCGCCGCGTGCATGCGCCCGGCTTCGTGCAGCGCATCCAACAACTCCCCCTCATGGTTGCTCTGGCGGAAATCCAGGTCAAAGCCATTGGCCGCGCAGGCGCGCTCGCACAGGGCTTGCACATCGGCCAGGGTCTGGCTGCCATAGACCTGCGGCTCGCGCGTGCCCAGCAGGTTGAGGTTGGGGCCGTTCAAAATCATCACGGTTTTCATAGGCGCTCCGGGGGTGGGTCGGGAAACTCAGGGAAGTGGGTGTCAAGCACCGGCTAACTCGCCACACTGCGCTCGATGCTGCAACACATGCTCCATCACGACCAAAGCCAGCATGGCCTCGGCTATGGGCGTGGCGCGAATGCCAACACAAGGATCGTGGCGGCCCTTGGTCACCACTTGGGTCGCGTTGCCTTGCACGTCTACGGTGTCGCGCGGCGTCAGAATGGAACTGGTGGGCTTGATGGCGATGCTCACTTCCAAGTCCTGCCCGGTGCTGATACCGCCCAACACGCCACCGGCGTTATTGCTAGCAAAGCCGGCCGGCGTGAGCGAATCGCCGTGCGTGCTGCCGCGCTGCGCCACGCTGGCAAAACCGGCGCCTATATCCACGCCCTTGACTGCATTAATGCCCATCATGGCGTAAGCAATATCGGCGTCCAGCTTGTCGTACAAAGGTTGGCCTAGGCCCACGGGCATATGGCTGGCGGTCACGCGGATGCGCGCGCCGCAAGAGTCGCCGGCCTTGCGCAGCGCATCCATATAGTCTTCCAGCGCCTGCACATCGGCTAAGGGCGCAAAAAACGGGTTGTGGGGTACATGGTCCCAGCTTTCAAAGCCGATAGGCATATCGCCCAATTGCGTCATGCAGCCGCGAAACTGGGTGCCGCAATGTTCCAGCAGCCACTTTTTGGCCACCGCGCCGGCGGCCACCATGGGCGCGGTCATGCGCGCCGACGAGCGGCCACCACCACGCGGGTCGCGCAAACCGTATTTGCGCAAATACGTGAAATCGGCGTGTCCGGGGCGGAAGGTTTCCAGAATATTGCCGTAATCCTTGCTGCGCTGGTCGGTGTTTTGGATTATGAGGGCAATCGGGGTGCCGGTCGTCTTGCCCTCATACACGCCACTCAAAATTTGCACCTGATCGGGCTCTTGTCGTTGGGTCACATGGCGGCTGGTGCCGGGGCGGCGGCGGTCCAAGTCGCCCTGAATGTCCGCCTCAGTCAAATCCATACCCGGCGGGCAGCCGTCAATTACGCAGCCGATGGCCGGGCCATGGGATTCACCAAAGTTGGTGACTGCGAATAGGTGTCCAAAAGTGTTTCCGCTCATGGGGCGATTATCCCTGAGCGGCGGGGCGCTTTAATTGGCCGGTGTTGCGCCCTCTTCCTGTGCCGGCCAGTCGCGGATATAGGCCTTGAGCATTTTGTTTTCGAAGTTCTGGCTGTCCACCACCGCCTTGGCCACGTCGTAAAAGCTGATCACGCCCATGAGCATGCGTTTGTCCATGACGGGCATGTAGCGGGCATGGCGGTCCAGCATCATGCGGCGCACCTCGTCCATCTCGGTTTCCATAGTGCAGGTCAGGGGCGCATCGTCCATGGCGCTGCGCACCAGGGTGCTGCCCAGGCCCTGGTTTTTCACAATGCTTTGGATCACTTCGCGAAAGGTCAGCATGCCTACCAGATCGCCATGCTCCATCACCACCAGCGAGCCGATGTCATGCTCGGACATCATCTGCACCGCTTGCGCTAAGGGCTCGTCCGGCGTGGCAGTAAACAGTGTTCCGCCTTTGACGCGCAGAATATCGCTGACTTTCATAGTGCTTCCTTTCATTAGGCCCTCAGTGCGCAAGGCGCAGCGGCAGGCCACGCGGCGAATATAGCCCACAATCACGGCTTTGAACGTGGCGCAGCAGCGTGTCTATGCATGCTTGCCCGGCCAGTATCCCGCAGCACTTTGGAGAACCTCTTATGAGCGGATATGCCGACCCCGGCTTTGACACCTTGTCCTTGCACGCCGGTGCCGTGCCCGATGCCACCGGCTCACGCGCAGTGCCCATCCACCTGACCACCTCCTTTGTTTTTGAGTCCAGTGACCAAGCCGCCGCCCTGTTTAACCTAGAGCGCGCCGGCCACGTCTATAGCCGCATCAGCAACCCCACCAACGCGGTGTTCGAGCAGCGTATTTCTGCGCTGGAAGGCGGCATAGGCGCAATTGCCACCGCCAGCGGACAGGCGGCACTGCACTTAGCGATTTGTACGCTGATGGGCGCGGGCTCGCACATCGTCGCCTCGACCGCGCTGTATGGCGGCTCGCACAATTTGCTGCATTACACGCTGCGCCGCTTTGGCATAGAAACCACTTTTGTGAATCCCAATGATATGGATGCCTGGCGTGCCGCCGTACGCCCCAACACCAAGTTGTTCTTTGGCGAAACCGTGGGCAACCCGGGCATGGACGTGCTGGACATCGAAGCCGTAAGCGCCATCGCCCACGAGAATGGGGTGCCGCTGCTGGTGGACTCCACGCTCACCTCGCCCTGGCTGATCAAGCCCTTTGACCATGGCGCCGCCATCGTGTACCACTCGGCCACCAAGTTTTTGTCCGGCCATGGCACGGTGGTGGGCGGCGTGGTGGTGGACAGCGGCCGCTTTGACTGGGACGCCTCAGGCAAATTTGCCGAGCTTAGCGCCGTCTATGCCGGTTTTCACAATATGGTGTTTACCGAGGAAAGCACGGTCGGCGCATTTTTGCTGCGCGCCCGGCGCGAGGGTTTGCGCGACTTTGGCGCCTGCATGAGCCCGCACACCGCCTGGCTGATTTTGCAAGGTATGGAGACCCTGCCTCTGCGTATGGCACGCCATGCCAGCAACACCGAAAAAGTGGTGCAGTTTCTGGCCAGTCACCCCATGGTCGCGCGGGTGGGCCACCCTATGCTGGAGAGCCATGTCAGCCATGCCTTGGCCAAAAAACTGTTGCCGCGCGGCGCCGGATCGGTATTTAGCTTTGACATCAAAGGCTCGCGCCTGCAAGGCCAGAAATTTATTGAAGCCCTAAAAATTTTTAGCCATCTGGCCAATGTGGGTGACTGCCGCAGCCTGGTCATCCACCCGGCCAGCACCACGCACTTTCGCATGGATGATGCGGCCCTGCAGGCCGCGGGTATCGGGCCAGGGACCATCCGCCTATCCATCGGTTTGGAAGACCCAGACGACTTGCTCGATGACCTGAAAAAAGCCTTGAAGGCAGCAGAAAAAGCGGCCTAATGCGCCAGGCATTGCCTAGTCCTTGAGCAGCGCAGACACCAGTTCGGCCAAGGCCAGCGCGCTGGTCAGGCCGGGAGACTCGATGCCAAATAAATTTACCAAACCCGGCACGCCGTGGGTTTGCGGGCCTTGCACGCAATAGTCCGCAGCGACCTGGCCCGGCCCGCTGATTTTGGGGCGAATACCGGCGTAGGCCGCTTGCAAAGCGCCATCGGGCAAGGCGGGCCAGTATTTGCGAACCTCGGCATAAAACGCCGCGCCACGCGCCGGGTCCACTTGGTAGTCGCTGGCATCCTGCACCCACTGCACATCCGGGCCGAATTTGGCCTGACCAGCCAAGTCCAGTGTCAGGTGCACACCCAGAC
>JAEMRG010000375.1 GCA_016463455.1 Rhodoferax sp. | reverse complement strand
CAGCATGGCGATCAGGTCTTCTGCCGAGCGGTCGCAAAACAACTGGCCCTTGTGTTTCTCGTGAAATGCGATGTCGTGGCTTTTGACCAGGGCCACAAAATCTTGCGGGGTATAGCGCGCCAGTGCCGAGCGGCAAAAGCGCGGGTTGTCGCCGAGGAAGTTGGCTGCGGTAGTGCCGGTATTGGTGAAATTGCAGCGCCCGCCGCCCGAGATGCGGATTTTCTCAGCCACTTTGTCGCTATGGTCCACCAGCAAAACCTTTTGGCCCAATTGCCCGGCGACGCCCGCGCAAAACAGGCCGGCGGCACCGGCGCCGACGATGACAACATCAAACATTTCCATGCGCCGATTGTCGCCCGCCTGCTGCACCGCAGGCAGGCGCCCGGTCTAGACCTTCACTGGCAGGCTACGCAAGCGCTGGCCGTGCGTCCTGAAGCCACCTTGTGCTCCTTTGACAAACTTGACGAGGGTTCTGTACGTCCGTCACCCCCAAGTCGGGTGGATGTCCCGTGCTACCGACTCGAGTGCCGCTCCGCCGCGCTAAAAACAAATTCAATAACGTTGATGGTTACAAATATAGAAGCAACGCCCATGGCTGCAATAGCAGCGACGGCAATCAATGTTTTTGTCATATTTAATCCCTGAAAATTGTTAAACAAAAAATGTTCCTTAAAAAGAACATCATTAATTTGACCATGCGCGCTCGCTAGCGGACGATAAAAACGTAATAAATTAAATAACTAATTTTAATTCCGTTACATTTTTGCAACACGCCCATGCTACGTAGCGATGCGGTGTTTAGACCTTGAGCGGCAGGGTATGTAAACGCTGGCTATGCGGCCTGAAGCTACCTTGGGCACCTTTGACAAACTTGGTGAAGGTGACCCTAAGTCCGCCACCCCAATGTCGGGTGGATGTCCCATGCTGCCCAGTCGAGTGTCGCTTCATCGCGCTAAGAACAAATTCAGTAACGTTAATCGTTATCAATTCAAAGCTATAGTGAATGCATCAAACCTGCTTGCAAACCTAAAGAGCAAGCGGGGGACTCCAAAGAAGGCGCACCGGGTTTGATGAGAAATTTATACCTGTACGGGAAAGCAGCATATGGCCGTCCAAGCCATGCTGCAAGAGGTTTGCAGCCATCTCAACAAAAAGATGTATTGACTGGGCCCGGATGTATCAACCGGGATTTACGGTCTACATTACGTTAGGCCGTATGTGCTCGTGAACAAGGCCTGTCCAGTCGTGCTCCGCGAGACTGCCGCGGCAAAGGAACTGCTCGTCTTTGAGCATCCTCTGGCTGGCATTCAATTGGTCAAAGGAACAATCGAACCGGGCGAGCTGCCGGAACGCGCGGCGCTTCGCGAACTGTGTGAAGAATCGGGCATCGCTCTGGCATCGAGTGTTCGCACCCTTGGAGCCTGGTCGTCAGGTCACAGGGACCAAGTCTGGTCGTTCTGGGTGTGTCAGCCACATACTCCGCCACCGGAAAACTGGGTTCACCGAACAGCCGATGACGGCGGTCACCTATTTCGCTTCTTCTGGCACCCTTTGTTCGGCGAGGTTTCTGAACTGTGGCATCCCCTCTATCAAAGAACCATCCGCTTCATCCAAAATGCGGTCTAACCTCTCATTCCAGCGGAGCACTTCGTGCCCGCTGACTTCAACGTTAGACCCCGCAACTCCAAGTTGCAAGCCAAGTTGAGTACGTTGAAGTCACCGCATAACGGGCCATTCCATCGAACGGCTGCGGCGCTCGTTGAATTTTGACGTCTCCGTCACAATTTCACGCGTCGAAGCCGCCGATTGCCGAAGTTGAGTCAGCCTGGGAGCTTGAGATTGAGCGCCGCTTGGCCGAATATGATCGCGGCCAAACTAACAGCATCGACGCCGACGAAGTTTTCGCTAAGGCGCGAAGTATTGGCCGGTGATCAAGCCGCGTTTCCTACCAGCCGCTGAGTCCGCGCTATTGAAGGAAG
>JAEMRG010000091.1 GCA_016463455.1 Rhodoferax sp. | reverse complement strand
GCAGCAATTGCGCCAGTTGCAGCGCGCTCATGCGCGGCAGCACGCGCTCAAACAAGCGCTCTTTGTTGCCCCAGATGCGGTTCTCGCGCAGGGCCAGCGGCAGCGGGCGTCCCTGGGCCATGGCGTCTTTCACGCGCTTTAAAGCGCGAATGTCTTCGGCCAGGGTGTAGTGCACCAGTACCTCGGCCTCGCCCTCGGCCTGCAAGCCTTCGAGCATGCGCTGCACACGCAGCGGCTGCCCGGCCAGCACCGCTTCGCTCAGCTTGAACACGTCATAGCGCGCCACATTGAGCACCGCCGCCTCTACTTGCTCCCAAGTCAACACGCCGCCGCTTTGCACCGTGGGCGCAAACAGCAAGGCGAGTTTTTGCACCTCTTGGTGCGCAGCGAGCAAATTGCCTTCGACGCGGTCGGCAAAAAATTGCAGCGTGCGCTGCCCTTCTTCGCCCGCCGCCACACGCAAGCCTTGTGCGCCCAGACGCTGGGCAATCCAGGCCGGCAGGTCTTTGCGTTCCACCGGGTCCACTTGCAGCGTCACGCCGCAGTTTTCCAAAGCGCTAAACCAGGCCGCGGCTTTGGTGGCTTTGTCTAAGCGCGGCAGCAAGATGATGCTGAGCACCGGATCGTTGCCTTGCGCCTGTTCGGCAATTTGTTGCAAGGCGACGCTGCCTTCTTTGCCCGGCTTGCCGCTGGGGATACGGATTTCGATGATTTGTTTGTCCGCAAACAAACTCATACTGCCACCGGCGGCCAGCACCTCGCTCCAATCGAAATGCGCCCCGGAGACCATGTGCGCACTGCGCTCGGTAAAGCCTTGGGTACGTGCGTAGGCGCGCAGCGCGTCCAGCGCCTCTTGTTGCAGCAGCGGCTCATCGCCGTGCAGGGTGTACAGGCTTTTGAGCCCGCGCTCCAAATGCCGGCCCAGTTGCGAAGGCGCTAGTTGCATGGCGCACCAGCCTCAAGGCGCAAGGGACTTGATCGCCGCCAAGCGGCGTACGATTTGCTGCACCGCGTCGGTCTGCATATCGCGGTTGAGCATCACCTCTTCGGTTTCTTTGGACAGCACGGTAGCCTCGTTAAAACTCACGCTGCGCTCCAAGCGGATATCGGTGGGCTCAATCAACACCTTGCCTTTGGGCGTGCGCACCGAAAAGCGCACCGCCAGGCGCAACTCAAACTCGCGCACCAGACCCGCCGCGTTCAAACCGACTACCACCTTTTGGCGCGATTCGCTGAGCACTTCGATAATCGCATCGGGTGGGATGGCGCCCTCAGGTGTCGTCGCGGGGCGCACCCGGCCACCCAGCAAGCGCGACAACTCGGCCGCTACACCACCGGAGCGCTCGGGCGTGACGGCGACCGTATCAAACACATAGTTAGGCGCACCGCGCAAAGCAAAACCGCAGCCCTGCAACAGCGCTGCAGTCAAAGCCAGCGCCATCCAAGCGGCCAAAGTACGACGTATTGCTTGCGACATATGGTGTACCGCGCCTAGAGCACCACGTTGACCAAACGGCCAGGCACGACCACGATCTTTTTCGGCGCCGCGCCTTGGGCAAAACTTTGCACCGTCGCGTTGTGTAGCGCCAGAGCTTCAATCGCTTCACGCGATGCCGCAGACGGTACCAGCAAAGCGCCGCGCAATTTGCCATTGATTTGCAGCACCAGCGAAATCTCATCTTGCACTAAAGCGCTGGCGTCCACTGCAGGCCATGCGGCGTCTAACAAATCGCCACCCTGCTTGGCATAGCCCAGTTCCAACCACAGCGCATGCGCCAGGTGCGGCGTGGCCGGGTAAAGCACGCGCAGCAATAAGCCAAAGCCTTCGGCCAGGGCCACCAAGCCATCGGGCGTGTCCTGGCCTTTGAAGTCCTCCAGGGCATTGAGCATCTTCATGGTGCCCGAAACCACGGTGTTGTATTGCATCCGCTGGTAGTCGTAGTCCACCTGCTTGAGCACGGTATGTATTTCCAAACGCAGCACCTTGGCCTCTTTGGAAAACACCACCGCCGCCAAGCCGCCATCAGCGACCAGTGCAGCGTGCGAGTGCGCCAAGTCCAGCGCCGACAACTTGCTGCCAAAATTCCACACGCGGCGCAAAAAGCGGTAACTGCCTTCCACCCCCGCGTCGTTCCATTCCAGCGTAGCCTCCGGCGGCGAGGTGAACATGGTGTACAGGCGCGCGGTATCCGCGCCGTATTTTTCGATCAAGTCCTGCGGATCCACGCCATTGTTTTTGGACTTGGACATGGTGCCCACGCCCTCGTAGTCGATAGCGGTGCCGACAGGCAAATCGCCCACCGCTTTGATCAGGCGGGCGCCGATAACTTTGCCTGCGGCATCGTGCACATGTTCCACATCTTGCGGCCAAAAGTAATCTTTGCCGCCCTTGTCGGTGCGTCGCGAGTAAATATGGTTAAGCACCATGCCTTGGGTGAGCAGTTTGGTAAAGGGCTCATCGATCTTCACCAGCCCCAAATCGCGCATCACCTTGGTCCAAAAGCGCGCGTACAAGAGGTGCAAGATCGCATGCTCGATGCCGCCGATGTACTGGTCCATAGGCGCCCAATAGGTCGCGCCCTCGGCCACCATGGCATCGCTGTTGGCCGGGTCGCAATAGCGCATGTAGTACCAGCTCGAATCGACAAAAGTATCCATGGTGTCGGTCTCGCGCCGCGCCGCTTTGCCACATACCGGGCAAGTCACACCTGCATGAAAACCTGCATGCTTGTGCAGCGGATTGCCCGAGCCATCCGGAATGCAATCGAGCGGCAGCACCACCGGCAAATCCTTCTCAGGCACCGGCACCGCGCCGTGTTCATCGCAATGGATGATAGGAATCGGCGTGCCCCAATAACGCTGGCGCGACACGCCCCAGTCGCGCAGCCGCCAGGTGGTCTTTTTCTCGCCCAGACCAAGCGCCGCCAAATCAGCCGCCACCGCGTCCAAACAAGCTTTGAAGCCCAGCCCGTCGTACTTGCCCGACTGCACCGCCACCCCGGCGCCTTTTTCGGCATACCAGTCCTGCCAAACGCCCGCGTCAAAAGCCAAAAATGCATGGTCCTCGTCAGCCTGCAACGCGGTCGCGCCAAGGCCTGCGCCGGGTGACGACATTGAGCCTGCGGAGGAGGAACCCGGCGTAGGGCTTGGTGTGACCGCCCCCGAGGCAGAAGAAACAGAAGAAGCAACAGCGACGACTTGCCGAATCCCCAAACCATACTTCAAAGCAAACGCAAAATCGCGCTCATCGTGCGCCGGCACGCCCATCACCGCGCCATCGCCGTAGCTCATGAGCACATAGTTGCCTACCCACAGCGCCACCGGCTCACCGGTCAAAGGATGCGTCACTATCAGGCCCGTATCCATACCAGCTTTTTCTTTCACCGCCAACTCCGCTTCAGTGGTACCGCCGGCTTTGCATTCCTCGATAAACGCCGCCAATACCGGCTTAGTCAAGGCCGCATGCTGGGCCAGGGGATGCTCGGGAGCCACAGCGCAAAAAGTCACGCCCATGATGGTGTCGGCCCGCGTGGTGAACACAAACATACGCCCCTCGCCAATCAATGCACCACTCGCATCTTGGATCGTGTGGGGAAACGCAAAGCGCACGCCCTCGCTCTTGCCGATCCAGTTTTCCTGCATCAGCTTGACGCGCTCAGGCCAGCCGGGCAGGCCGGTTTGCACATGGTCTAGCAGCTCTTGCGCGTAGTCGGTAATCTTCAGGTAGTAACCCGGAATCTCGCGCTTTTCTACCAGCGCGCCGGTGCGCCAGCCGCGCCCGTCAATCACCTGCTCATTGGCCAGCACCGTCTGGTCCACCGGGTCCCAGTTCACCACCTGGGTCTTGCGGTAGGCGATGCCCTTTTCCAGCATCTTCAAAAACAGCCACTGGTTCCACTTGTAATAACTCGGGTCGCAGGTCGCTACTTCGCGGCTCCAGTCGATCGCCAGGCCCATGGCCTGCATCTGCTGCTTCATGTGGGCAATATTCTCGTAAGTCCACTTAGCCGGCGGCACCCCGTTTTTCAGCGCCGCGTTTTCAGCCGGCAGGCCAAACGCATCCCAGCCCATGGGCATCAAGACGTTATAGCCCTTCATGCGCAAATAGCGCGTCAGCATGTCATTGATGGTGTAGTTGCGCACATGGCCCATGTGCAGCTTGCCGCTGGGATAGGGCAGCATGGAGCAGGCGTAAAACTTATTTTTGCCGGCGTCTTCGTTCACGCGGTAGGCCTCGTGGCCGTTCCACAAAGGCTGCGCCCAATGGTCACGGGCGGCTTGCTCTATAGCGATGTGTTGGTACTTGTCTTGCATTGGGGTAAGGGCTTGGAGGCAACAGGCATTTTAGGCGCGCACGCCGCCGAGCCTGCGGCCCAAGGCGCAAACAAACCAGCGCCCTTAGCCCCTCAGCCCTTAAGGCGGCTTTTCAGTCACAAAGCCGATGCGGCTCAAGCCGGCTGCATTGGCCAGCGCCATGAACTCCACCACCCTGCCATAAGGCACGGCAGCGTCGGCGCGCAGCTGCACCTCGGTGGCCGGGTTGCGCTGGGCCGCTTGCTGCAAGGCCTGCTGCAAGGCCTGGCCCTGCAAGCGCTGCTCCTGCACATAGACCGCGCCCGCCTGGTCGATGGTGACCGCCAGGGGCTGCGCATCGCTTTGGCTGCTGGCAGCGGCGTTGACCTTGGGCAGGTCCACCTTGACGGCGCTGAGCATCATGGGGGCGGTGATGATGAAGATCACCAGTAGCACCAGCATAACGTCGATCAGCGGCGTCATATTGATATCGCTCATGGGCGCATCGCTGCGCTTGGCTTGGAGGCGCCCGAAAGCCATGGCTGGGGCTTCAGTCCAAGGCGCCGTCTGGCGGATAGGCTGTCGCCTGGCTTTGGTAGACCAGCAATTCGCGCACATCGCGGGCAAAGCCCTCCAGATCGGCCTCGATACGCCCAATCAACCGCCCCAGCAGGTTGTAGCCGAGCACCGCCGGAATAGCCACCGCCAAGCCCGCAGCCGTCATGATCAAGGACTCGCCTACGGGCCCGGCCACCTGCGCAATGCTGATTTGCCCGGCCTGCGCAATCGTCGCCAAAGCCCCGTAAATACCCCACACCGTGCCGAGCAACCCGACAAACGGCGCCATCGAGCCCACACTGGCCAAAATAACCTGCCCGGACTGCAAGCGGCGCACTCCGGTCTGCAGGGCATCGCGCAGCACGCGGGTCAATTGCTGGGCGCTCGCGCCTTGCGCCGCCAGCCGGGGCTGGGCGTCCTGGCGCATTTGCCGCCGGCCTGCTTCAATCAAGGGCGCCAGCAGCGCGGCGCGGTCAAAAGTGGGCAAGCTGTGCAGCGCCTGCTCCACATCGGGCGCCTGCCAAAAAGCCGCGATGCCGCGCTCCAAGCCCGCCAGCGCGCTGCGCAGGAAAAAGCTTTTCCAAACAATGATGAACCAACTGGCCAAGGACATCAGCAGCAGCAGCCCCGCTACCACTTTATGTACTGCGTCGCCTTCGAACATGCGAAACCCTGCTTAGCGCAAGCCCAGCACGTCGAACATATCGAACATGCCCTTGTGCTTGCCCGCCAAAAAACGCACCGCGCGCAAGCTGCCCTGGGCATAGGTGGCGCGGCTCGATGATTTGTGGCTGATCTCGATGCGCTCGCCGGTACCGGCAAACAGCACCGTGTGGTCGCCCACAATGTCGCCACCGCGAATCGTGGCAAAACCGATGCTCGACGGGTCGCGCTCGCCGGTAATACCTTCGCGGGTGTAGACCGCGCAATCGGCCAGCGTGCGCCCCTGCGCCTGAGCGATCACCTCGCCCATTTTTAGGGCCGTGCCCGAGGGCGCGTCCACCTTGTGACGGTGGTGCGCCTCGATGATCTCAATGTCATAGCCCGTCGCCATCGCCTTGGCGGCCAGTTCCAGCAACTTCAGGGTCACGTTCACACCCACGCTCATATTGGGCGCCAGCATGATGGGAATGTCTTGGGCCGCCTCGGCTATCTCTGCTTTTTGGGCCTCGCTAAAGCCGGTGGTGCCAATCACCATGGCCACGCCCAAGCGGCGGCACACGGCCACATGCGCCATCGTCCCCTCGGGGCGGGTGAAGTCAATGAGGAATTTGCTTTGCGCCAGGCCCGCTTGCATATCCGGGGAAATCAGCACACCGGTGCTTTGCCCGCCAAAGGCGCCGGCGTCCTGGCCGATAGCGGGGCTGTCCGCACGGTCTAGCGCGGCGGCCAGCTGGCAATCGTCAGCGGCGCGCACTGCTTCCACCAGCATCTGGCCCATGCGCCCGGAGGCACCGGCAATGGCTATCGCGTGCGTCATGCGTGCGCTTTCTGGCTTTATCTACAGCGGCGAGCCTATGGCTCCAGCGGCGGGTAATTACTGCGTGCCGGTGGCAGCGCAGGCGCTGCTGCCTTGGGCGCAGGCGCCGGGAACTTGGCCAGGGCCTCCGCGCTGGCTTGCATAGGCTTGGGTGGAGGCAATTGCCCCGTCGTGCGCAAACTGCTTACAAACTCGGACTCGGTCGGCAGCGCATCAGCTTCGATGCGCTCCATGCTGTCGCCTTTAAAAAAGACGGTGACTTGGCGTGACTGGCCAGGTTTGCCCTGCTGGTACAGGCTAAAGGCATACACCCAACGGTCGGCATGGAACACGCTGGTGAGCAATGGGGTGCCCAAGACGGCGGCCACCTGGGCCCGGCTGGCGCCCTTAGGAATGGCGGCGACTTGCTCGCGGCTGACCACATTGCCCTGGACGATTTCCATGCGGTAGGGCTCCAGCACGCCGGCTACCGAGTTACTGGCTTTGTCCAAACTGCTGCAGCCCGCTGCCAAGCACAGCCCCCCGGCCAGCGCAAACAGGGCCGCTAAACGGCGCAAAGTGGGTGGAAAAATCATGGTTTTCATGCGGCAGTAAGATCGTGACATTGTAGCCCCGCCCCTGTACGGCCCGCTTTGCGCATGACCAATATCGACGAACTCAAAAGCACCGGCCTCAAGGCCACGCTGCCGCGTCTGAAGATATTGGAAGTTTTCCAGCGTAGCCGCCAGCGTCATATGTCGGCCGAAGACATCTACCGGGTATTGCTGCAAGAACGCGCCGATGTGGGCCTGGCCACGGTGTACCGCGTGCTTATGCAGTTTGAGCAAGCCGGCATTTTGAAGCGCAGCCAGTTTGAAGGCGGTAAATCGGTGTTTGAGCTGGACCAGGGCGAGCACCACGACCACCTGGTCTGCCTGGACTGCGGCCAGGTGGAAGAGTTTTACGACGCCGAAATCGAAAAACGCCAACACGCCGTGGCCAAAGCCAAAGGCTTTTCCATCACCGACCACGCGCTCAGCCTCTACGCCAGCTGCACCAAAGCCGACTGCGCCAACCGCAAAACGGTCCGCGCCTAAAAACGCGGTGGTGGCGCCGGCCCGGATGGCGGCAAGAGCACCGCCTTAAAACGACTTGGCGTATGTATCTGCCAAGCAGGGCAAGCGACTTACTTTGCTTCTGCCTTTGGGTTGCAAAAATGCAACTGTTTTTAATTTAATAATTGCATTTGCACTTTTTTCATTGCGGCGCATCAATCTCCTATGGTTCAATCAATCATGTTCTATTTAAAGAACATGATTTGTTTAACAATTTTCAGGGATTTAATATGAAAAAGACATTGATTGCATTAGCTGCTTTGGCCTCTGTGGCTACTTCTGGCGCTGCCTTCGCCCAAGCCACTATTACAGGCTTTATGGCTGCTGGCTACCAAACCGTTACCACCGGCGGCGCAAGCACTGCAACTGCTGGCGGTTTTGGTGTTGACACGGCTGAGCTGTACATCACGGCAAAAGAAGAC
>JAEMRG010000090.1 GCA_016463455.1 Rhodoferax sp. | reverse complement strand
TTGCCTTCGCAGTACAGGGCGTATTCGCCAAACATTTTGCGGTAGGTGAGGGTGCCTGCGCCCTGCAACTGGTCGCACAGGTATTCGATATAGCCAAAGTCAGAGGCCATGGCGAACCGTGCTTAGGCGCTGAGGACCATCAGGTCTTTAGGCCACGCCGTAGCGGGCCCGGTAAGCCTGCACACGCTGGCGGTGTTCGCCCATGGCATCGCCGCTTTGGGTTTGCAGGTAGGCCAGCAAATCATCCAAATTGGCAATCGCGCACACTTGCAAGCCCAGGTTGTGGCGCACGTATTGCACTGCGCTGTGGGGCAGGTCCCGGGTGCTGCCATCGGCCTGTTTTTCAGTCGCCATTTCCTGCCGGTCCAAGGCAATCGCTACGGCATGGGGCGTAGCCCCAGCGGCTTGGATCAGAGCGATTGATTCGCGCGCCGCAGTGCCTGCACTCATCACGTCGTCAACAATCAGCACCCGGCCTTGCAAAGGCGCACCTACCAGCGTGCCGCCTTCGCCGTGGTCTTTGGCTTCTTTGCGGTTGTAGGCAAACGGCAGGTTGTGGCCCAGGCGCGCCAGCTCCACCGCCACCGCCGCGCCCAGCGGAATGCCTTTATAAGCCGGGCCAAACAACATATCGAACTGCACGCCGCTGGCCAGCAAAGCCTGGGCATAAAACTGCGCCAAACGGCCTAGCTTGGCGCCGTCGTCAAACAAGCCGGCATTAAAGAAATAGGGGCTCAGGCGCCCGGCCTTGGTTTTAAATTCGCCAAAGCGCAATACGCCCGATGCGATGGCAAATTGCACAAACTCCTGCGCCAATGCGCTGTTTTGGCTGGTCTCATGGGGGTTGGCGCTGGTGCTCAGGGTGGTCATGCGGTGTCCTCAAAGGGGGCCGGCGCATTGTATTGAGCGGCGGGCAATGTCCCGGCGGCGGCAAATTTGCGCAGGTGGGAGACTTTTGGCGCGCGGTCGGTGTACCATGAAATTTCTTGTGCTTTGGCCGCCCGGTCTGCGGGTGCGCGTGCAAGAGAACGTCCGTAACCGAATAATTATCTGGAGACCCGTATGCCACGCACTTCCCTGTTTACCCGACCCTTTGCCTTGGCCGCTGCTGCGCTGGCCACGTCTTTTTCGCTGCTGGGCCAGGCGCAAGCGGCCGAGCCCGCATCCTGCAAAGCCGTGCGGTTTGCCGACGTGGGCTGGACCGACATCACCGCCACTACGGCCGTGATGTCCGAAATCCTGAAGGGTATTGGCTACAAGCCCTCGGCGCAGGTGCTCTCGGTGCCGGTGACCTATAGCAGCCTGAAGGCAAAAAAGATTGATGTGTTTTTGGGCAATTGGATGCCGTCCATGGAAGCCGATATCAAGCCCTACGCGGCGGATGGCTCGGTCGAAACCCTGGGCGCCAACCTAGAAGGTGCGAAGTACACCTTGGCAGTGCCTGACTATGTGGCCGAAGCCGGTGTCAAAACCTTTGCCGATCTCGCCAAGAACGCCGACAAGTTCAGCAAGAAGATTTACGGCATCGAGCCGGGTAATGACGGTAATCGGCTGATTTTGGACATGATTAAGAAAAACGCCTTCGGCCTGGGCGGCTTCAAGATTGTGGAGTCCAGCGAAGCGGGCATGGTCTCGCAAGTCGTGCGCGCCGTACCTAAGAAGGAGTGGATTGTGTTTTTAGGCTGGGCGCCACACCCCATGAACAGCAAAATCAAAATGACCTATTTGGCCGGTGGTGACGACTTCTTCGGCCCCAACTTCGGCGGCGCCACGGTCTATACCAACACGCGCAAAGGCTATTCCACCGAATGTGCCAATGTGGGCAAGCTGCTGAAAAACACCAAGTTCAGCCTGGAAGCAGAAAACGAAATCATGTCCTCCATCCTGGACAAAAAAATGAAGCCCGAAGCCGCTGCCCAAGCCTGGCTCAAAGGAAACGCGTCCACCTGGGGCAACTGGCTCGCTGGCGTCAAAACCTTTGACGACAAAGAAGTCACACCGGCGATGATCATCAAGTAAGCTGATGGCGACCGGTCTGGAAGCCGCGCTTGCGTGGCTCACCGACAACAAGCTCCCGCTGGGCGAATCCATCGCGGCGGGAGTCGAGCGCATCACCCAAAGCGCACCTTGGTTGTTTGACGCGGTATCCGAAAACCTCAGCGCCTTGGTGCTGGGCTTTACCGGGGTGCTCTTGTGGGTGCAACCGCTCATCATAGTGGCGCTGCTCACCGCACTGGCCTGGGCGCTGCAACGTTCGGTCAAGCTGGCGGTATTTGTGGGGGCGGCGCTGCTCTTGATCATCAATATGGGCTACTGGACCGAGACCATGGAGACGCTGTCCCTGGTCTTGTTTGCCACACTCAGCTGTGTGCTCATCGGCGTGCCCATCGGCATCGCGGCAGCGCACCGGCCTTGGCTAGAAGCGGCATTGCGCCCGCTGCTGGACTTGATGCAGACGGTCCCTACGTTTGTGTACCTGATCCCCACGCTCATCCTCTTTGGGCTGGGCGTGGTGCCGGGGCTTATCTCCACCGTCATCTTCGCCCTACCGGCGCCCATTCGCCTGACCACGCTGGGCATTGCCTCGGTGCCGCGCCCGCTGATTGAAGCAGGCCAGGCCTTTGGTGCCACGCGCTGGCAGTTGCTGCTCAAGGTGGAGATTCCTTCGGCCCTGCCCAACATCATGGCCGGCATCACGCAGTGCATCATGCTCAGCCTGTCGATGGTGGTGATCGCCGCGCTAGTGGGCGCTGACGGCCTGGGCAAGCCGGTGGTGCGCGCGCTCAACTCGGTCAACATTGCCGACGGCTTTGAGGCCGGGCTAGCAATTGTGATCGTGGCCATCGTGCTCGACCGTTTGTGCAAAACCCGCAGCCATGAGTGAAGGACCGAGCCCACAGACCAGACCCGCCCCCATGGCCGAGTTCCGCCATGTAGACGTGGTCTTTGGCAAACACAGCGCGCAAGCCTTGGCGCTGCTAGACGCCGGCAAAACCCGGCAGGAAATTTTGGACGCCACCGGCGCGGTGCTGGGCGCAGCCGATTGCAATTTGCAAATCGCAGAAGGCGAAATATCAGTGCTCATGGGCTTGTCTGGTTCGGGCAAATCTACGCTGCTGCGCTGCCTCAACGGCCTGAACCAAGCCAACCGGGGCGCCGTGCTGATACGCGACACGCAGGCAGGCCCCAGCGGCTATGTGGACCTGACGCGCTGCGACAGCGCCACCTTGCGCCGCCTGCGCACCACGCGGGTAGCCATGGTGTTCCAGCAGTTCGCGCTACTGCCCTGGCGCACCGTAGCCGAAAACGTCGGCCTGGGCCTGGAACTAAGCGGCATGCCCAAAGCGCAGCGCGACAAGGTCGTTGCCCAAAAGCTGGAACTGGTGGGCCTGGCGCAATGGGGCAAGAAATACGCGCACCAACTTTCAGGTGGCATGCAGCAGCGCGTTGGCCTGGCACGAGCCTTTGCCACGGACGCAGATATTTTGCTGATGGACGAACCTTTTTCTGCGCTCGACCCCTTGATTCGCGAGCACTTGCAGCAAGAGCTTTTACAACTGCAAAAGCAACTCAAAAAAACCATCGTCTTTGTCAGCCATGACCTGGATGAAGCCATCAAGCTGGGCAACCACATCACCATCATGGAAGGCGGGCGCATTGTGCAATCGGGCGAGCCCGAGCAAGTGGTGCTGAATCCGGCCAACGCTTATGTGCGCGACTTTGTGGCGCATATGAACCCCATCAAGGTGCTGCGCGGGCGCTCACTCATGACGCCCCTAGAAAAACTCAAGCACGAAGGCCTGCGCGTGCAACTGGACTGGACTGGCCACCACTGGCTGCAACTGGACGCAGCCGGGCAACCCGAACGCGCAGACATCGAAGGCCGTCCCGGCCAACTGCTGGCCTACCAGCCGCAGATGGACATCGTACAAGCAGGCCTGGACGGACGCAACATCGCCATGGCCAGCCCAGACATGCTGCTCGAACACATCATCCATATCCGCCACGCCACCGGCCGCCCGGTGCTGCTGTGCGAAGCCGGCCGCTTTGTCGGCGTGGTGGGTGATGAGGAAATCTACCAGGGCATGTTGCAGACTACGCGGGGCTGAGGCGCTTCATGCTATGCGAGGGCTATAGCTTGATGATGCCCAGACTGGCTGGGACCGTGCTTTAGCGATAGGTTATCTTCCACGCTTTCATACAGCCCACGGGAGCCCCGCTTGTTCACACTCACCAGCCTGAACCTCAACGGCATACGCTCGGCCAGCAGCAAAGGGCTGCAAGATTGGCTGCACAGCTTGCAAGCGGACTGTCTGTGCGTGCAGGAAGTGAAAGCCCAGGCCGCCGATGTGGCGGGGCAGTTGGATACCCTGGCCGGTATGGCCGGGCACTTTCACTTTGCAGAGAAAAAGGGCTACTCGGGCGTGGGCATTTACACCCGCCACATCCCCAGCGATGTGCGGGTGGGCTATGGCTCGGCAGAGTTTGACGCCGAGGGCCGCTACGTGGAACTGCGCTTTGATACCCTTAAGCGCAAGCTGTCCATCATCAGCTGCTATTTCCCCAGCGGCTCCTCGGGCGAAGAACGGCAAGCGGCCAAATACCGTTTTCTGGACGGTATGTACCCGCACCTGCAAAAACTCAAGCGCACCCGCGAGTTCGTGCTGTGCGGCGACATCAATATTGCGCACCAGGAAATCGATTTGAAAAACTGGAAAGGCAACCGCAAGAACTCTGGTTTTCTGCCCGAAGAGCGCGCCTGGATGACGCGCTTGCTCGGCGAGGGCGGCCTGGTCGATGTCTATCGCCAACTCGAACCCAGCGCCACCGATGCAGCCTACACCTGGTGGAGCAACCGGGGCCAGGCCTACGCCAAAAACGTGGGCTGGCGTTTAGATTACCACCTGGCCACGTCCGCTTTGGCAGCAGGCGCACGCACCCACTCCATCTACAAAGACACGCGGTTTTCGGACCACGCGCCTATCAGTATTGGCTACGACTGGGGCTTATAAACCCAGCATAGCTAAGCCCGGCGAGAAGGCCGAATGGGTCACGACATCCACACCGCTGCGCGCGGGTAACTGGGCACGCAAGGCAGGGCTGATGCCGCTGCCAGCAAAAATTGCATCCAATTCCACGCGCTGCAACGCGCTCAGCGCTGCAAAGTGGTGTTGCAGCATTTCCAGGCACAGCAAGCGGTAGCGCGAGGTGCGCACTTGTTGGTAGGCGCAGCCTTGGATGGTGACATTAAAACGCTTGTGGCCTTGGGCCACGGCTTGCGCGTTAGCAAGTAGATAGGGCATATAGGCCTGCCCCACCTCGCGCAGCAGCGGTGCAAAGTCTTGCGGTAAAACTCGCACCCAGTCGCCTTGCATTTGGCTGCCGCGACTGGCCCACATGCGGTCCACCCAGGCTTGGGTATGCGGGGCGCGCTCTTGCATGAGCGCAGCGGCCGTCGGGTCCTGGCTGAAGTGGCGGAACATAGGCCCGAAGAAGCCGATGTCCACCAAACTGGGCCGCGCACCCAGCATGAAAGACCGGTTGGCAAACATGGCTTCCAAGGCTGTCAGCGTGCCCAGGTAAATGCCTTCGACATGCGCTTGCGTGTGTGCGCTAACGCCGTCGCCCGCGGTAAACAAACGCCGCTGGCGGCGGCGCACAAAAAATTGTTTCAGCCACAGTGGGCCAGGCATGTCCGAGAGCAACTCTTGGCTGATGTGGCGGCTTAGGCGCGCGGCATCGGGCGCATAGTGCCAACGGTAATGCATGGCGGGGCGCCACAACCATTCATCCGCGTAGTCCTCCAGCAACAAGCTAACAAAGCGCAACACCGGGTCTTGCGGCAGCAGCGGGTAGGCCGGATAAGCCTGGTCCAGCCACTGCAGGATCAGCGTCGAATCCGTCAGCCAGCGCCCATCCTCCAACTGAAAAGCGGGCATTTGAAAAACGCCGGTGGCTTGGGGAATCAGCCCTCGCTGCGCTTGCGAGCGCATAGGCTCTAAGCGATAGTCAATTTCTTTGTAGCGCAGTGCCGCTTCGAGCTTGCCCGTAAAGTAAGAAATCGTCGAGCCGTACAGGACCAGCGGCATGCGTACGTTCTGGCTAGCGTGAAACGATGCCAAAACTGCCCGGCGCTTTTTCTATCAAGCCGAAAAATCGCACCAAGTCCACTTTGCTGCCACTTAGCTTTAGCTCATCGCTGAGCAAAGTGTCCTGGATGCCTGCGCTACCGGCAATGATTTTCACGAACAAGGGCTTGGTCAATGTCAGCGTGGCATTGGCCTCTGGGTGCTGGCCGCGTTTGAAATGCAATACCGCGTTGTCTATCCACAAGGCATAGCTTTCTTTCTGATCGCTCAGCACCAGGTTGATGCGGTAGTTTTTACCCTCAGCCGCAGGGCCGTCCAGGCTGGCGGCCATGGCTTCTAAAAAGCGCTCCATCGGCGTTTGCAGCAACAGGTCGATGGCGCCAGCCTTAGACATCCCTTTGGCGGGTGCGCCATTACGCAGCTCTTGCGCGCCGCTTAGGTAGGCATTGCGCCAAGTGGCGGACTCGGCGCTGTAGCCCATTTGTTCATAGCTTTTGGCCAATAGTTCTTTGGCGGCTTTGTTGGAGGCGTCGGCCATCACCACATGGTTGAGCAGCTCGGCCGCCCAGCGCATATCGCCTTGGTCGAATGCCTTTTGCGCGGCGGCAATGGCTTTGTCTGCACCACCGGCTAAATCCACATAACGTTTTCCAATGTCGGTGGGCGCCAGCGGGTTCAGGTGCGCCGGGTTGCCGTCGAAAAAGCCCAGGTAATACTGGTACACCGCTTTGACGTTGTGGCGCAAATCGCCATAGTGGCCACGTACCGCCATAAAGTCGGCCAGGGACTTGGGCAGTTGCACTTTGTCGGCAATCTCATTAGGCGTGTAGCCGGCGTTCATGAGGCGCACGGTTTGGTCGTGCGTGTATTTGTACACATCACGGTGCATGGTGATGAACTGCTGGATATTGGCATTGCCCCAAATCGGCCAGTGGTGCGAAGCGATATACACCTCGGCCTGCCGGGTTTGCTCTAAGGCTTGCTCCATGTAGGTGGCCCAACGCAACGCATCACGCACTTTGGCGCCGCGTATCGGCAACAGGTTATGCATGGTTTGCGACAGGTTTTCCGCGCCGTCGTACAGCTTTTTGGAGGGGATCGAAAAGCTCAACTCCGCAGGACATTCGGCATTGGGTACGTTGTGAAACACAAAGTCCACACCATCGATTTGCATAGGCTGATTGGCCTGGTAGATCAGCCAGGTCGGCGTCAAGATGCCAATGCTGCCGTAGATCACATCTTTGCCCAGACCCGTATCCACATTGCCTTTGGCGCTGCGCGGCAGGTCGCGGCCAAACTGGTACACCGAGCGCCGGCCCATGGCGGTGCCCACGAGTACGTTTTCGCTGGTGGCCTCTTCCATAAATCCCGCCGGGGCCACGATGGGCACTTTGCGCTGCGCTGCATCTTCCTGCGACAAGACACCTAGCGCGCCGCCGAAGTGGTCGGCATGCGCGTGGGTGAACACCAAACCACTGACCGGCTTTTTGCCCAGGTGCTGCTCGGCAAAGGCCATAGCCGCCTGTGCTGACTCGCGCGAAGTCAGGGCATCGACCACGATCCAGCCGGTCTTGCCTTCGATGAGCGTGATGTTGGCAATATCAAAACCGCGCAACTGGTAAACGCCGTCCATCACCTTGAAGAGGCCTATGTTGGCATTGAGCTGCGCATGGCGCCACAGGCTGGGGTTGACGGTATCTGGCGCGGTGCCCTGCAAAAAATCATAGGCCGCAAAGTCACGCAAGACGCTGCCATCGGC
>JAEMRG010000374.1 GCA_016463455.1 Rhodoferax sp. | reverse complement strand
GCCT
The DNA here is from genome assembly GCA_016463455.1 of Rhodoferax sp. Classification (GTDB taxonomy): domain Bacteria; phylum Pseudomonadota; class Gammaproteobacteria; order Burkholderiales; family Burkholderiaceae_C; genus Allorhodoferax. The sequence goes on along the minus strand of JAEMRG010000374.1, from coordinate 1,990 downwards.
TGCTATTGACCCTGATTGCTTTGAATTTGTGGGGGGTATTGACCATGGGCAAAGTCTTACCCTGGAACATGGCGTCTTTTCAAGCGCGATTCCCGGTTGGCGACGTACTGCTTTCAGGCGTGCTGACAATGGTCGTGGGATCGATCTTTATGGTGCCGATTATGGTAGCCACGTTTGGCTTAGCGCAGAGCATGCCTGCTTGGCAGGCCCTTTGCATCTTCGCATGTATGGGGCTAGGACTGGCATTGCCTTACTTGCTGGCAAGTTGGGTGCCTGCTATTTCCCGTGCCATGCCCAAGCCTGGCCCATGGATTGTCACGATGCGTCATGTCTTGGCTTTCCCAGTGCTGGCCGCCGCTGTGTACTTGCTTTGGGTATTTGGCTTACAAACCAGCGTCACGCAGACCATGGTTCTGCTGGGCGGCTTGCTTGTCGCGGCGCTCGCGGTATGGCTGGGTCCATTTAGAACAACACTTGCGCGTGGTGTTCAAGTGGCGTGCTTGGCTTGTCTTTGTTGGGTTGGAATGGAGTTATTTTCGAGGCCGAGTCCCATGCAAATGGATGCATCGCGTTTGGTCGCAAGGTAGAACTATTGACAAAATCAAATTCTCTGCGCGGGTATCTATAAACACAGTCTAAGAATCGCCCGCTTGAATGCCATTCATTCTAGAATCCACTTAGCTATCGAAATTCGCTTCCCCTTTTGCCATGAGACCAACTATAAGTAGCCCAAGCATGGACCTGCGAAACCCTCTTTACTTTATCTGCCCCCTTTTCTCATCCTCGCTCACACGGCGATTGATGCCTTCGGGGAGGGCCATCCGAGGTCTCTCCGCTCAGCAGCGGCAGCTGAATCCGTTTGTATTCTCAATAGCCTGGTAGTAAGGGTATGAGAACACCACTATGGGCTTCACGGCGCAACTTGATAGCCCTGATAGGTTTTGTTCTAGCGCTGGCCGGACTTGTCGCTGAGGCCCGTGAATATAAAGTCGGCAATATTGCGATCGCCCATCCGCACGCTCTTCCCACCGTTGGTGACCTGGGAACAGCAGGTGTCTACATGACCTTCAAAAACACTGGCGCAGCCGACAGGCTACTTTCTGCAACGACAGCTGCATCTAGCTCGGTGGAAATCCACAACATGAGTAGGGATGGCGGCATGATGCGGATGCGTAGGCTCGATGGAATCGATCTGCCTGCCGGCGAGACAGTAGTGCTTGCGTCTGGCGGCTTGCATATGATGGTGTTTGGTCTGAAGGCGCCCTTGCGCGCCGGCGCATCCTTTGCGCTTGAACTGCGCTTCGAAAATGCAGGCAAGATGTTGGTCCAAGTCAATGTTGAAGCCAGTAGCGCCGCTACAAACCAGAATCACAAGCACTGAGCCGGCGGACTGGTGAATGATGATGGTTTCCTATGCCGATTCGCGCCCTCTAGGCGAACAAGTCGCCCTGGGGTGATGGTACGGCGGATACGCGGGGCGCTTTGGGTTTGCGCCTGAGCCCCGAGGTCGGTAGGCCGCTTTTTCGCGAGCCGTGCCGGTCCTGCACATCCGCCGCCTCCATCTTGGCCTTTGGTGTTTTGCGCAATCCGTACAACCGGTCTTTGGCGGCTTTCATAGCCGCCTTATCGTCAACGATGGGCATAGGATAGTCTGCGCCCATCAGGCACCCGGCCATTCGTTGCACGCTGATATCCATCTTCCAAGGTTCTGCCAAATAGGGAAGCGGTACTTTCGCAAGCTCAGGCACCCAGCGACGAATAAACAAACCCTGTGGATCCTGGTCCTGCGCCTGCTTGGTGGGGGAATAAATCCGCAGTGTGTTGATACCCGTGGTGCCGCTTTGCATCTGCATTTGGCTCCAGTGAATACCTGGCTCGTAGTCGAGAAATTGGCGCGCCAAAAACAGGCCGGTTTGTCGCCAGTGCAACCACAAATGGTAGCTGGCAAAGCTGACCAGCATGGCCCGCATGCGAAAGTTCAACCAACCGG
>JAEMRG010000373.1 GCA_016463455.1 Rhodoferax sp. | reverse complement strand
GAGGTGGCGCGCTGGAGCAGCCTGGTCAACCCCGGTGTGCGCATACCGCCTTTCATCCAAAGCCTGACCGGTATCAGTGAGGCCATGGTGCAAGACGCGCCCTATTTTGAGGATGTCGCCAGCCGCTTGCTCGAACTCTTGGACGGAGCAGTTTTTGTGGCCCATAACGTGCGCTTTGACCACGGCTTTGTGCTGCACGCGCTAGAGCGCATGGACAAGCCCTTCAAGGTCAAAACCTTGTGTACGGTGCGCTTGTCGCGCAAGCTTTTCCCGGCGCACAAAGGCCATGGTCTAGATGCGATATCTCAACGCCACGGCTTGCATACCCTGGCACGCCACCGCGCCATGGGCGATGTGGAGTTGGTGCTGGGTTTTTTACAAGTAGCGCGCGCAGACTTAGGCGCTGAAGTGCTGCAGCGCGAAGCGGTCGCCCTGCTGCAAGGCAGCGCCAGCGTACCGCCGCAATTGGAAACACCGATAGCCGATGTGCCGGACCGACCCGGCGTTTATCTGTTTTTCGGCGAAGGTACGATACCGCTTTACATAGGCAAAAGCGTAAATATGCGCACCCGCGTGCTTTCGCACTTTCAGGCCTCCACGCGCCAGGCGCGCGAGATGCGCATACTGCAGGAGATTAGGCGCATCGAGTGGCAGGAAACCGCAGGCGAACTGGGTGCACTCTTACTTGAATCGCGCTGGGTAAAAGAGCGCCAACCCATCCACAACCGGCAACTGCGCCGCACGCGCGGCCTGCAAGCCTGGCAACTGGCAGAGTCGCCAGAGGCCAAACCTTTGCTCAACTTGGTCGGTCTGGACGATATGGACGCAGCCGCTTTCAGTAGCTTGTACGGCACCTACCGCTCCAAACGCCAGGCACTGGATGCACTGCGCACGCTGTGCGAAAACCATGCTCTGTGCCCGCAAACTCTGGGCTTGGAGACCGGCAAGGGCGCTTGCTTTGCCAGCCAGATCGGCAAATGCAAAGGCGTATGCGCAGGCCGCGAAAACCCCAGCGTGCACCGCCTACGCGTGCAACTGGCCTTGACCGGCGAACAATTGCAAGCCTGGCCTTTTGCCGGGCCCATAGGCATTCGCGAATACGACGCGCGCAGCGGCCGCACCGACATCCATGTGTTCGAGCAATGGTGCCACCTGGCCACCGTACATGACGAAGAAGAATTAGCGCAGGCCCTGCAAACCCGCCAGGCACTGGCCTTTGATGTGGATACTTACCGGCTGCTGCTGAAGCGCTTGTCAGGCAAAGGAGACCGCAATCTGTTGGTGCTCAAACGGCAAACCGACAACAGCCCGGGCTCTAAAAAATAGACCTACTGTTTTTCAGCGGAAACGCCCTCACCCTGCCTGCCCCAGCGGATGCTGGCCCAAAAGCGCTCGTGTAGGTAGTAGCTGACCAGGCCAATCAGCGTTAGCAGGGCCGACAGGCCCAGGCCCTGCGAGAAGTCTCCCATGTAAAAGTAGTTGACCACGGCCATCATGACAAAGCCTATGACTTGCCAGCTGATGGCTTTGGTGAGGGTGCGCGTGTTGTTCTCCATGGAAAGAATTTTGTTTTCCCTAGTCGCGTGAATCAACGTTTTACTTGTAACTTTTTTACTTCATTTGGTGATAATAGTCACACATTTAACAAAATCAAGCACGATGTCCAATAACCCCAAGTCCACACGGTCCGAAGTCTTTAGGGAGCGCCTGCGCGCCGTCATGTTGGAGCGTAAGCTCAACCGCACCGAGCTAGCTGAGCGCACGGGGGTGGACCGTTCCACCGTTTCACAGCTGCTGTCCGAGCACCAAATACGCCTTCCCTCCGGCCATGTGGTGGCAGAGCTGGCGTCCGCCTTGGGCGTCAGTGCCGACTGGCTGCTGGGTCTGACCAACAGCACGCTGGGGCCAGGCGAGATACTGCGCGAATCGCTGGAGGTGGCAGAAGCACTGCCGGATCGGGCCGATGTGCACATCGAACGCTGGCTGCAAGAGGCCATGGGCTCCAAGG
>JAEMRG010000089.1 GCA_016463455.1 Rhodoferax sp. | reverse complement strand
CACGCGGGCGATGGTCTCGCCACCAAAGCCGCGACTGGCCAAAAAGCGCACTTGCTTGGCGCGTTCGGCAGGGGTGCTGGCGGGGCCGCCAAATTTTTTGCGCCAGACTTCAAGGGCGCGGGCTTGTTCGCTGGCGCGTAGCTGGTCCAGGGCCTGGGCCATGGCCTCGGGCTCCATACCTTTGGCCTGCATTTCCTGGCGGATACGCGCGCTGCCCAGCTTGGCGCTGCGCCGATAGACGAGCGAATCGACCGCGCGCTGCTCGCTTTGCAGGTCTTTGGCGGCTAGTTTGTCCAGTACGGTGGCCAACTCGCCGGGCGACTCTTCAAAGGGAGCGAGCTTGCGCTGCAACTCGGCGCGCGAATGCTCGCGGCTACTGAGCAGGCGCAGCGCGCGTCCGGTGAGGGAGATTTTGGGGCTGGCGGCCATGGCAGGCGTGGATAACGTAGCGAGGAGCGATCTGCGAATCGTCCACCAGCGTCCGACGCCGGCAGGCTGCCGGGCGCGGGCGCTGATCGGGCTTTAGGCAGCGGCTTCGGCTTTTTTACCGCCCTTGACTTTGGCCTCGGGCACCTCGGCAGCGCCGGCCAGCAGCGGGATGCCCAAGGACTCGCGCACTTTGTTTTCGATCTCGGTGGACAGAGCGGGGTTTTCACGTAAGAACTCGCGCGCGTTGTCGCGGCCCTGGCCGATTTTTTCGCCTTGGTAGGCATACCAGGCGCCCGATTTTTCGATGATGTGGGCGTTCACGCCCATGTCGATGATCTCGCCGTGGCGGCTGATGCCTTCGCCAAACAGGATGTCGAATTCAGCGGTTTTGAAGGGCGAGGCGACTTTGTTTTTGACCACCTTGACTTTGGTCTCGTTGCCGATGGCCTCGTCGCCTTTTTTGATGGTGCCGGTGCGGCGGATGTCCAAGCGCACCGAGGCGTAGAACTTGAGCGCGTTGCCGCCGGTGGTGGTCTCGGGGCTGCCGAACATGACGCCGATCTTCATGCGGATCTGGTTGATGAAGATGACCATGCAGTTGGTCTTTTTGATGTGCGCTGTCAGTTTGCGCAGCGCCTGGCTCATCAGGCGGGCTTGCAGGCCGGGCAGGGAGTCGCCCATTTCGCCTTCTAACTCGGCCTTGGGTGTCAGGGCGGCGACCGAGTCGACCACGATCAGGTCTACAGCGCCCGAGCGCACCAAGCTGTCGACAATTTCCAGCGCCTGCTCGCCGGTGTCGGGCTGGCTGATCAGCAGGTCTTGCAGGTTGACGCCCAACTTTTGCGCGTATTGGATGTCCAGCGCGTGCTCGGCGTCGACAAAAGCGCACTGGCCGCCGATTTTTTGCATTTCGGCAATCACTTGCAAGGTGAGCGTGGTTTTGCCGGAAGACTCTGGGCCGTAGATTTCGACCACCCGGCCGCGCGGCAGGCCGCCTACGCCCAGGGCAATGTCCAAGCCCAAGGAGCCGGTGGACACGACCTGGATGTCTTCAATCACCTCGCCCTCGCCCAGGCGCATGATGGTGCCTTTGCCAAATTGTTTCTCGATCTGGGCAAGCGCTACTTGCAGGGCTTTGGCTTTTTCAGCGTTTGCGGTGAAATTCTTAACGGGTGCGTCCATGGTCATCTCCTGTGCATAAAGGTGGGGTTAGGCAAGCAAACCGACCTCTGTTATTAACTACAGGCTGGATGCTTGAACAGTAGTTTATACGGATATTGAAAACTATAAACAGAAATATTGGTCAGTTTGTATTACTATATCGGAAATGTCCGACACCGCGAACCTGACACAAGATGCTTGGCGATACAACCATGTGGGCCATTGGCTGCGCCTGGCTTTGGCGCGTTTTGACGCGCGGGTGATGGCGCTGATGGCGCGCCACCCCGGTGTTTCCCTGGGCTTGTCCAATCTGGCGCAGCGCGGCCAGTTGACGGCGGCACACTGGCATATCAGCCGCCACCTGCCGCCCCATGGCGCACGCCTGACCGAGCTGGCCCAGCGCGCGGGCATGCGCAAGCAGGCCATGGCCACGCTGGTTAAACAGTGCGAGGCTTGGGGCATGGTGATGCGCGAAGGCGATGCCCACGACGCACGGGCGCGCCGCGTGTGTTTTACGCCCACCGGCCTAGCCTGGCTGGCGGCCTACCAGGAGAGCGTCGCCCAGGCCGAGGCGGAGTTGCGTCACGCCGTGGGTGAGGAGGTAGCCACCGTGGTGGCGCTGGGCTTGGAGGCCTACGCTGCCGCCGCCTAGAATGACCTGGCCAACGCACTGACCACACATAGCGCGCACAGCGCAAGGAGACAAGCATGCGTATATTGATCGCCGAAGATGATCAGGTACTTGCCGACGGCTTGTTGCGCGCCTTGCGTAACGCCGGCGCGGCGGTGGACCACGTGGCCAACGGCAGCGAAGCCGACGCGGCGCTGATGACCCATTCCGAGTTCGACTTGCTGATTCTGGATCTGGGCCTGCCCAAGATGCACGGCCTGGAAGTGCTCAAGCGCTTGCGGGCGCGCGGCTCGGCGCTGCCGGTGTTAATTTTGACGGCCGCCGACAGCGTGGAAGAGCGCGTCAAAGGCCTGGACTACGGCGCCGACGACTACATGGCCAAGCCCTTTAGCCTGCAAGAGCTCGAAGCGCGCGCGCGGGCCCTGGTGCGCCGGGGCATGGGTGCGGCCAGCAGCAATATCAAGCACGGGCCGCTGGTGTATGACCAATCGGGGCGGGTGGCCACCATCGACGGCAAGATGGTGGAACTGTCGGCGCGCGAGCTGGGCTTGTTGGAAGTTTTGTTGCAACGCACGGGCCGGCTGGTGAGCAAAGACCAGCTGGTCGAGCGCCTTTGCGAATGGGGCGAAGAGGTGAGCAATAACGCGATTGAGGTCTATATCCACCGCTTGCGCAAAAAAATCGAAAAAGGCCCGATCCGCATCGCCACTGTGCGCGGTTTGGGCTATTGCTTGGAAAAAATTCCGAATTGAAAGTCTTCCTAAGCGAACAGCGCTCGCTGTTCGGCGAAATTCTCGATTGGATGCTCACGCCCATCCTGCTGCTGTGGCCGATCAGCCTGGTGCTGACTTGGCTGGTGGCCCAGGGCATCGCCGGCAAGCCTTTTGACCGAGCGCTGGAATACAACGCCGGGGTGCTGGCGCAGTACATAACGGTCCATCACGAGCAAATGAAATTCTCCCTGCCCCAGCCCGCGCGCGAATTGCTGCGGACCGAAGACAGCGACACGGTGTACTACCAAGTGCTAGGGCCCCAAGGGCAGGTGCTCGGCGGTGATGCGGATTTACCTGCGCCCGGACAGGATGAACGCAACCCGGTAGGTGAGGTGCGTTTGCGCGATGTGACCTTGGATGGTGTGGACCTGAAAGTCGCCTCGATGTGGGTGCGCCTGGACTTACCGGGCCATCCGCTGGCGCTGGTGCAGGTGGCCGAAACTATGGACAAGCGCGCCGTGTTGGCTACCGAGATCGTCAAGGGCGTGATGCTGCCGCAGTTTGTAGTCTTGCCGGTGGCGGTACTGCTGGTGTGGTTGGCTTTGGCGCAAGCGATCAAACCACTCAATCGCCTGGAAGAAACCATACGCGCGCGCAAGCCCGATGACCTGAGCCCCCTGGACGCGCAGGCGGTGCCCATGGAGGTGGTGCCGCTGGTGGCCTCGGTGAACGACTTGCTGATGCGCTTGAAGGACTCCATTGCTGCGCAAAAGCGGTTTTTGGCCGATGCGGCGCACCAGCTGAAAACCCCGCTGGCTGGATTGCGTATGCAGGCTGATTTGGCGCAACGCCAGGACGCCAGCGCCGATGAGCTCAAACAGTCCTTGCGCCAGATCGGCCGCTCCAGCATCCGTGCCACGCACACCGTCAACCAATTGCTCGCCTTGGCGCGCGCAGAAAGCAGCGCTACGGTATTGGCCCATCAGGCTTGTGACATGGCCCGACTGACCATGGACGTGGTGCGTGACTGCGCGCCGCGCGCGGTGGAAAAACAGATCGACATTGGCTACGAAGGGGCACAGCCCGGCAGTGCCGGCGTGAAGATCAACGGCAACGCCACGCTCTTGCAAGAGATGGTACGCAATCTGGTGGATAACGCGATCAACTACAGCCAATCGCGCACCGATCTTGCCGCCGTGATCACCGTGCGGCTGCTGGCCGACACCCTGGCAAAGACATTGACTTTGCAAGTGGAAGACAGCGGCCCTGGGGTGGCGCTCAGTGAGCAGGAGCTGGTGTTCCAGCCTTTTTACCGCGCGCTGGGCAATGAGGCCGATGGCTCAGGCCTAGGCCTGCCCATCGTGCTGGAGATCGCCAGGCAACACCGCGCCAGTGTGGGCTTGAGCGACAGCCGCCCGGGCCATACGCCACCCGGGGCGTGCTTTACGGTGCGGTTTGTCGATGCACTGCCATGAACGGTGTGGATAATCGCGCGTTTATCCAGGAGTAAACCATGATGCGAGACAGTAGCAAACCGACCCGCAAGCTAAAGCCGATACCCGGCCTGATATTTGCCAGTCGCTGGCTGCAATTGCCGCTGTACTTGGGCCTCATTCTTGCGCAGGGCGTTTATGTCTACCACTTCTGGATCGAGCTGCTGCACCTGTTGGAGGCCGCGTTTGGCAACCAAGCCGCCTTGCAGGCCCTGGTCACCAGCATGGGTTACCAGTCCGACACGCCGCTGACCGCGCTCAATGAAACGCTCATCATGCTGGTGGTCTTGGCGCTGATCGACGTCGTGATGATCTCCAACCTGCTCATCATGGTGATTGTGGGCGGCTACGAGACCTTTGTCAGCCGCATGCACTTGGAAGGCCATGCCGACCAGCCCGAGTGGCTAGACCATGTCAATGCTTCAGTGCTCAAGGTCAAGTTGGGCACGGCCATTATCGGCATCAGCTCCATTCATTTGCTCAAGACCTTTATCAACGCTGCCAACTACGAGCCCAAAGTCTTGATGTGGCAAACCATCATTCATGTGACGTTTTTGCTCAGCGCGCTGGCTATTGCCTACACCGACAAAATTTTGAACAGCACCAACAAGGCCTCGCACTAAGCCGTTGGTGGCTTGGGCGGTTTAAAACTGGTCCGGGTTTTTGCCTTTGAATGGCGCGTAAAAAGCCTTGATCCGAACCATATCGGCCTCGATGTCGCCGGTGGGCTCAAATGCGGGGCCCAGGCCGCTGACCTTATTGCCGTAGTCCAGAAATGACATCACGATAGGCACTTGCGCGCCCAGGGCGATGTAATAAAAGCCGGTTTTCCAGTAGCGTACTTTGCTGCGCGTGCCCTCAGGCGGCACCACCAGTTGCAAGGGCCCGTTTGCCGACTTCAGGGCCTCTGCCGAGGCAGCCACCAGATTATTCGCGTTGGCGCGCTCTACCGCAATGCCGCCTAGCCAGCGCATCAGTGGGCCAAAGGGGAAGCGGAAAAGTTGTACCTTGCCCATCCAGTAAATATTCAGGCCCAGCGCGAAGCTCACCATCAACATATAGGGCAAATCCCAGTTACTGGTGTGGGGCGCGGCGATCAAAACGCTTTTGCGCCCATTGGGCGGCAGTTCGCCCACAATTTTCCAGCCTGTGGCCTTCAAAAAACTTATCGAAATGACACGTAATACGGTGTTAACCACCGGTGTATCAAAAATGGTGCGATGCATCGGCGGCCTGTTCTGTGGTTTGAAAGCTAAGGGGGAGGAGCGACCTCGTGGTCACCATCATGGCGGTGGGCGGGGTCCACATGGGTCATGAGATTGAGTACGCGGTGGCGCTGCATGACGGCCTGGCGCGCTGCTACGGCAATGTTGTGGCCCTCTTCGACGGTGAGCATGGCATCGACTTCGATATGCGCGTCGGCTACCACCATATCGCCCATCTTTCGGGTGCGTACATCATGCACACCGGCGACGCCAGGCGTGTCCAGCAGGGTTTGGCGGATGGCCTGTACTTCATCCTCGTCCACCGCCCGGTCCATTAGGTCGTGCAAGGCGTCCCAGCCAAAGCCCCAGCCCATTTTGGCGACCATCAGGCCGACAATCAGCGCCGCAATCGGGTCCATGAGCGGGTAACCCATCAGGTTGCCGATCAAGCCCAAAGCCACCACCAGGCTGGAGGCCGCATCTGAGCGCGCATGCCAGGCGTTGGCTACCAGCATGCCCGATTTAACGCGCTTGGCCACGCGCAGCATGTAGCGAAACAAGAGCTCTTTTGACACCAGGGCCGCCAGCGCCACCCACAAGGCCGCAGCGTGCGCTGTGGGGATGGTTTCGGGCGTTTGCAATTTACCCACCGCCGACCAGACCATGCCTACGCCCACAACCATCAGCAGCAGGCCCAGCGCCAGCGATGCCGCATTTTCAAAACGCTGGTGGCCGTAGGGGTGGTCTTCGTCGGCGTCTTTTTGGCTGTGCCTCCCCGCCAGCAGCACCACAAAGTCCGACACCAAATCCGAGAGAGAATGGATGCCGTCAGCCACCAGCCCTTGCGACTTGGCCCCGATACCGACCACGATTTGCACACCGGAGAGCAGCACGTTGACGACCACGCTCACCCAGGTACTGCGCGACGCCGCCGCCGCGCGTTGCGCCGGTGTGTACGTGCTGTGTTCGGAGTCGTCGTCTATTTCGGTGAAGTTCATAGTGGCTTAGCAAGCGCCACAGTGGCGGCCTGCGACAGGCCGACAATGCGGGTTTCCAACGTGCTGCTCACGACAGAGCTTAGCAGTGTTGCTTGACGGGCGGCTTTCAAGCCAAGTGCTTGCCGACGATACCTGCGAGTTCAAACATATTGATGCTGGGTTTGCCAAACACGGCTTGCAGTTTCGCGTCGGCCAGTATGGTGCGTTTGTCCTTGGGGTCTTGCAGTCCCTGGGCTTTGATGTAGTCCCACAGCTTCTTGACCACCTCGGGCCGCGACACCGCTTCACTGCCGATCACCGCCGCCAGTGAGGCACTCGGCGCCTTGCCCGCTGCGCTGCTGGCTTTGCGCGGCGTCTTGGGTTTGGCGGTTTTGGTCGCCGGGCTTTTCTTGGCTGCGGCGCTGGCTTTTTTGGTCGCCGCTTTGGCTGCAGGTGTTGCCGCCACCGCGCGACTGCGCGCCGCAGCGGCTTTGGCCACCGCACCGGGGCGGGGTGGAAATTTGCTGGGGGCAAATTCAAAATTCACTTTGCCTGCCTCGGCGTCCCAGGCCAGCATGGCTTTGAAGGCCCGGCGCGTGCGCATGCTGACAAACTTGTCCAGCAAATCGGTTTTGCCCGTACTTAGCAGCTTGTGCATTTGCTCGCGCGCGATCGGCTGCTGCAAGATGATCTGCCCGCTCTTGAAATCGCAGTTGGGAACGGTTTGTACCAGGCTGGCTACCGCATGGTCGCAGACATAGTTTTTACCGTGTTCAAACACCAGGCCGCCGGTTTGGGCACCGCACTTGGGGCAGCCACCCAGAGGCTCTTGCGCGCTGAAATCGGCTAGCTCGCCGGACTCCTGCGCGGCTTTGTCGTCGCCGAAGTCAAATTCAAGTTTGAAGTTTTTGCTGTCTTCGTCAAACTTGAGGACGATCTCCGATGTAAAAGGCCAACCCGCTTTGGAGCGGAAGCCATCGAGCGGGCCGATTTTTTTCTCGCACATGAATTGCTCTACTTCGGCCAGCTCAAACGTGCGGCCCGCCGGTGTTTTGCCGAAAGAAAAACCGCAGCCTTCTTCGCTACCGGTTTTGCCGGTGCAGGCGTAGCGGCGGTAGTTTTCTTTCACGATGCCGCCGCAATTGGGGCAGGCGCTTTGCAAGGTGGCGTAGTCGCCGGGAATGCTGTCGCGGTCGTATTCTTTGGCTTTTTTCACCATGCGCTCGGTCATGGCAGCGATCTCGGCCATAAAGGTTTCACGACCCATCTTGCCCTGCTCCATCAGCGACAGTTTGTATTCCCACTCGCCGGTCAGT
>JAEMRG010000372.1 GCA_016463455.1 Rhodoferax sp. | reverse complement strand
CTCGCAACGGTTGATGCCCAAGGCCAGCCCAATGTGTCGCCTAAAGAAATATTTGCTTTCCATGGCAGTGAACATCTGCTCATCGCCCATATCGCCTCACCCAGCAGTGTGCGAAACATAAAAGCCAACCCGCGTGTTTGCGTCAGCTTTATAGATATCTTTGTTCAAAAGGGATTTAAGGTCTCGGGAACTGCTCTCAACGTAGGCCCCCAGGACATGGAGTATGAAAAATGGGCGACGCCTTTGACCGCGATGGCAGGCCCGCGTTTCCCAATTCGCAGTGTCATAGTCATTCGCGTCACTCAGTGTGAGCCGATTCTCGCTCCGAGCTACCGGCTCTACCCGGACGAAACTACAGAGCAAGCGCAAGTGGCGTCGGCCATGCGGGCTTACGGTGTGCAGCCCCTAGTGAACCACCATTAGCCCAAAGCTTTCACCACCGCATCGCCCATCTCGCGCGTACCGACTTTGGATGTCCCGGGGCTGTAGATGTCGGGGGTGCGCAGACCTTGCGTCAACACGAGGTCCACGGCTTTTTCAATGCGGGCGGCGGCTTGCGGTTGATTGAGACTAAAGCGCAGCATCATGGCGGCGCTCAGGATGGTGGCCAGTGGGTTGGCCACACCCTGGCCGGCAATGTCAGGGGCGCTGCCGTGACTAGGCTCGTACAGGCCCTGGTTGCGGCTATTGAGGCTGGCCGAAGGCAGCATGCCGATGGAGCCAGTCAGCATGGAAGCTTCATCACTCAAGATGTCGCCAAACATATTGCCGGTGACCACCACGTCAAAGCGCTTGGGCTGCTTGACCAATTGCATGGCGGCGTTGTCCACATACATATGGTCTAGCGCGATGTCCGGGTAGCCCTGGCCCACTTCAGTGACCACGTCTTTCCAGAACTGGAAGGTTTCCAGCACGTTGGCTTTGTCCACGCTGGTGACGCGGCCTTCGCTGCCCGCGGCTTTGCGGGTGCGTGCTGCTTGAAACGCCACGTGGGCGATGCGCTCAATTTCGGGCTTGCTGTAGCGCATGGTGTCAAAGGCTTCTTCGGCGCCAGGGAAGTGGCCATCCGTGGCGGTACGCCGGCCGCGCGGTTGGCCAAAATAGATGTCGCCCGTCAGTTCGCGGATGATGAGGATATCCAGACCGGAGATCAATTCCGGCTTGAGGCTAGAGGCATTGACCAGTTGCTCATAGCAAATAGCGGGGCGGAAATTAGCGAACAAGCCCAGGTGTTTGCGCAGGCCTAAAATGGCTTGCTCGGGCCGCAGGGCGCGCTCGAGCGTGTCGTATTTCCAGTCGCCCACCGCGCCGAATAAAATGGCATCGGCGTCTTTGGCCAATTGCAAAGTCGAATCGGGCAGCGGGTGACCGTGCGACTCATAGGCGGTGCCACCGACAGGCGCGCTTTCCATGGAGAAGGACAGGTCCAGGGCTTTGAGCACCTTGATGGCCTCGGCCACAATTTCGGTCCCTATGCCATCACCTGGCAGGATTGCAATTTTCATGTACGTGCTTTCTTCTACGGTTTTTACATGGTGTGCGCCAGCCACGGCTTGGTGGCCAGGCGCTGCGCTTCAAAGGCGCGGATTTTGTCGGCGTTGCGCAGCGTCAGGCCGATATCGTCTAGTCCATTGAGCAAGCAAAACTTAGGAAAGGCTTGCACTTCAAAGGCAATTTCATCTCCTTGCGGACGGATGACGCACTGGCGTTCCAAATCGACAGTGAGCGTGAAGCCAGGAAAAGCTAGGGCTTCGCTAAACAGCTTGTCCACCACAGACTCCGGCAGCACGATGGGCAAGAGCCCGTTTTTGAAACAGTTGTTGAAAAAGATGTCGGCAAAGCTAGGCGCAATGATGGCCCGAAAGCCATACTGGTCCAGCGCCCAGGGCGCGTGCTCGCGCGACGAGCCGCAGCCGAAATTTTTGCGCGCCAGTAATACCGAGGCGCCGGCGTAGCGCGGCTGGTTGAGCACAAAGTCGGGGTTGGGTTTGCGCGTGGCCGGGTCCTGGCC
>JAEMRG010000088.1 GCA_016463455.1 Rhodoferax sp. | reverse complement strand
CGCGGCTTGCTAGTCAGCGCCGCAGAGGCGGCGAATGTCGCCGATAGCCTGGGCTACCCGGTGGTGGTCAAAGCGGTGTCGGCGCAGCTGGCCCATAAAACCGAGGCCGGCGGTGTGCAACTCAGCGTGCAAAACGCCGAGGGCGTACGCGCTGCCGTGGCGCGTATGGCCGCGCTGTCTGACCGCTTTCTGGTCGAGCAAATGGCCACGCAGGTGGTAGCCGAAATTATTGTCGGCGTGCAGCGCGATGCGCAGTTCGGGCTCTCGCTCACACTAGGCGCAGGCGGCATCTTGGTGGAATTGCTGCAAGACGCCCGCACCCTGTTGTTTCCCGTGGCCCGGGACGAGGTGCTGCAGGCCTTGCAGTCGCTCAAAGTCTGGCCGCTGCTGGCCGGTTTTAGGGGTAGGGCGGCGGGCGATGTAGCGGCGCTGCTCGATGCTGTGATGGCGATTGCCGCCTATGCCCAGGCCCATGCACACGCGCTGCTGGAGCTGGACGTGAACCCGGTACTGGTGCTGCCCGCAGGACGGGGCGTACTGGCAGTCGATGTGTTGATTCGTTTAGCTGGAGAAGCCCATGGCTGAAGCCGTCAACTGCGTCGCCGAAGGCGGCGTGCTTACCATTACGCTGGACCGGCCCAAAGCCAATGCCATCAATGTGCCCACCAGCCTGGCGCTGTACGCCGCCTTCCAGCAACTGCGGGACGACCCGGCGCTGCGTGTGGGCATCATCACCGGCACCGGGCGCTTTTTCTCGGCGGGCTGGGATTTGGCCGGTGCCACCGAGGGCGAGGCCATCGATGCCAACCACGGACCAGGCGGTTTTGCCGGTCTGACCGAATTTTTTGACCTGGGCAAACCGGTGATCGCGGCAGTCAACGGCCTGGCCATGGGTGGCGGTTTTGAGTTGGCGCTGGCCGCCGACCTGATCGTGGCCAGCGAAAGCGCCGAATTCGCGCTGACCGAGGTCAAACTAGGCATGGTGGCCGACTCGGGCGGCGTCTTACGCCTGCCCCAACGCCTGCCACGCGCGATCGCGCTGGAACTGCTGCTGACCGGGCGGCGTATGGGCGCTGCCGAGGCGGCGCGCTGGGGCTTGGTCAACCAGGTGGTGGCGCCTGAGGCTTTGATGGACGCTGCCAACGCCCTGGCGCAGCAAATCGTGCAAGCGGCGCCACTGGCGGTGGGCGCAGTGATGGAAATTGTGAAAGCCACGGCGGGCATGCCGATCCCGCAGGCCTACCAGCTGCTGCGGGGCGGCGCTTTACCGGTGTATAAGGCCATGCTGCGCTCAGAGGACGCCGCCGAAGGCCCAAGCGCTTTCGCTGAAAAACGTGCCCCGCGCTGGTCGGGGCGATAAGCAGACGCGCGCTGCGGGGGGCTTTGGGGGTTCAGGGACTCAATTCCAAGAATTGTCTGGTGCGCACTTTATCGCGCAAAACCTAGGGAATATGCCAATGCTTTTGCCTTTGGCGGCGGCAATTATTGAATTACTATGCAGCTAGGGCGCAAAGCTTATTGCACTCCGGTCTCGCTTGGCTTTTTTGATGGCCCGCGGGAATATGTTTTATAAATCTGCTTGGATTGGAGAACTTCAAAAATGGCAAATGTCGAACACAACAGCGACTCGGGCATCATCCTGGACCGTCGTCAAATTATTCTCGGAGCTTCGGCCATTGGCTTAGCATCCACTTTGGGTGTGTCTCCCGCCATGGCGCAAAGCGCCCCGAAAAAAGGCGGTACGCTGCGTATGGGCATGGAAGGCGGATCGCCTTCGGACAGCCTGGACCCCCTGACCTATGCGGACTCCATCCCGATCACCATGAGCCTGATGCTATGGAACAACCTGGTGGAGGTGGCCGACAACGGCGACGCTACCGGCGAACTGTTCGAGAGCTGGGAAGTCAAGCCCGGCGCAGCCGACTGGACCTTCAATGTGCGCAAGGGCATCACCTTCACCTCCGGCAAAACGCTGGACGCTGATGACGTCATCTATTCCCTGAATATGCACCGGGGTGAGACCAAATCACCTGCCAAAGCGCTTTTGGCCGACATCAAAGAGATCAAAAAGCTGTCTGCCACCCAGGTGCAAATCACCATGAACAAGGGCAATATAGACTTGCCTTACAACCTGAGCGACTACCACATCATCGTGGTGCCTAATGGTTTCAAAGACTTCAGCAAGCCCGATGGCACTGGTGCGTTTACGCTCGATGAGTTCCAGCCCGGTGTGCGTGCAACCTTCAAGCGTAAGTCCGGCAACTACTGGAAGCCCAACCGTGGCAACTTTGACCGTGTTGAGCTGATTTACATCCAAGATGCCAACCAGCGCACCACCGCATTGCAAACCGGCACCGTGGACATCATCAACCGCGTAAACCCCAAGACGGCAGCGCTGCTGGCCAAGAACTCGGCCCTCAAAGTCTCGCGTACCCCCGGCATGGGCAACCGCTTCTGCTTTGTCGCACACAGTGACAAAGCACCGTTTAACAACCCCGACGTAATGCTGGCACTCAAGTTCGGCATCGACCGCCAGAAGATTGTGGACAACGTCTATAGCGGCTACGCCTCTATTGGTAACGACAACTGCGTCGGTCCGAAGATGAAGTTCTACAACCCCAGCCAGACCCTGAACCGTTTTGATCCGGACAAGGCCAAGTTCCACTACAAAAAATCGGGCCACACTGGCGCGATCGAATTGCAAGTGTCCGAAGGCGCCTTCTCCGGTGCCACCGACGCGGGTCAGATCTTCCAAGAGTCGCTGTCCAAGGCCGGTATCAATATGGACCTCAAGCGCGTCTCGGGCGACGGTTACTGGGACAACGTCTGGCTCAAGCAGCCTTTCTGCGCGGTGTACTGGGGCAACCGTCCTACCATCGACAACCAACTCACGTCCATCTTCTACGGTGGCAAGAGCAACCCTTGGAACGACAGCCACTTCGAGAATGCCGAGTTCAGCAAAGCGCTGGAAGCAGCCCGCGTGGAAATCGACGCCAAGAAGCGCCAAGCCTTGTACAACTCCTGCCAAGAGCTGGTGTCCCAAAACGCCGGCATGGTGAACTACGCGGTGCAGGATTACCTCGACGCGCACAGCACCAAGCTGCAAGGTCTGACGCCATCCGGCCGCTACGACATGGGTGACGACCGTATCCCTGAAAAAGGCTGGTTCGCCTAAATTTGCAAGGACGCCGGCCTGACAACAGACGGTGTCGTTTTGTGAATGTTGAAAAAGGGCTTGGGCTTGCGCCCGGCCCTTTTTTCATTCTTTCTTTGGTAAGCTTGTCATGGCGTTATGCTACGTGCAGCGGTGCAAGTGCCGCCTCTTATTTTTAACTAACGATAGCTCGTCATGGCCAAGTTGATTGTGTACCGGTTGCTTTTGGGGATACTGACCCTGTTTGCAGTTTCGGTGTTGATATTTGTGTGTACGCAAATTTTGCCGGGCGATGTCGCTTCGGCGGTGCTGGGACAAGGCGCAACACCCGAGGCGCTGATTGTGTTTCGCCGCGAACTGGGCTTGGATGTTCCCGCCCATTTGCGCTACTGGAATTGGCTGGTCGGCGCGCTGCACGGCGACCTGGGTGTGGCCCTGACCAATAAGCGCGTCATCATCGACGACCTGCTGCCGCGTTTGCGCAATACCTTGTTTTTGGCCGGCTATGCAGCCGTCGTCGCCATTCCCCTGTCTGTCGGTCTGGGCGTGTTATCAGCGATCAATGAAGGCAAGCTGTCAGACCGCCTCTCCAATATCCTGACCTTGATTGCCATCTCGCTGCCTGAATTTTTTATCGCCTACTTGCTCATCATATTTTTCTCGGTCCAGTTTCAATGGTTCCCCTCCTTGGCCATGGTGTCCAACAGTATGAGCTTCGGTGAACGTGTGTTCCAAACCACGCTGCCTGCGATTACGCTCACGCTCTTGGTCGCTGCGCATATGTTGCGCATGACGCGCAGTTCGGTGCTCTCGGTCATGTCCACGCCTTATATCGAAATGGCCTTTCTCAAAGGCGCACCGCGTAAACGCGTCATCGTGACCCATGCCCTGCCCAATGCGGCTGCGCCCATCATCACCGTGATCGCGCTCAATATGGCCTATCTGGTGGTCGGTGTGGTGGTGATCGAAGCGGTGTTTGTCTATCCCGGCCTGGGCCAGTACATGGTCGATGCCGTGTCCAAACGCGATGTACCGGTGATCCAGGCCTGCGGCCTGACGTTTGCCACCGTCTTTGTGCTGCTCAACACGCTGGCCGACATCCTGGTCATTCTGGTCAATCCGCGTCTGCGCCACCAGCGCTAAGCCATTTTCGATTCGCTAAAGCCATGAAACTCTTCGGACACAAACTCACCGCCTCTGCCGCCTTCGGCATCGCAGTGATCAGCCTGTTTTTATTTATCTCGGTGTTCACCCCTTGGATCGCACCGTATTCCGAATCGGCCAATGTCGGCGGCACCTGGGACGAGCCTTCCGCGAAGATGCTTTTCGGAGCGGACCAGATCGGGCGCGACATGCTCACCCGCATGATGTACGGCAGCCGCATGACGATTGGCGTAGCGATAGCGATTACCGCTTTGTCTTTTTTGATTGGCATCCTGACCGGCCTGGTCAGCGCCGTAGTGGGCGGGGTGGTCGATGTGTTTTTCACCCGTTTGGTTGATGTGATGCTGTCCATCCCCAGCCTGATTTTTGCGCTGATTATTCTGGGCGTTTTTGGCTCCAGCATCCCCACCTTGATTTTGACGATTGCGGTGCTGGACTCCACCCGCGTATTTCGCCTGGCGCGCGCTCTGGGCATGAACCTGACGGTGATGGAATATGTGGAAGCAGCGCGTCTGCGTGGCGAAGGCCTGTGGTGGGTGATTACCCGCGAAATCCTGCCCAATGCCTGGGCGCCGCTGGTCTCTGAATTCGGTCTGCGTTTTTGCTTTAACTTTTTGTTTATCGCCGGCCTGTCTTTTCTGGGCCTGGGTATCCAGCCCCCTTATGCCGACTTGGGTGGCATGGTGCGCGAGAACGCCGCTGCGATTAACTTCGGCATGATGGCGCCGATTTACCCTGCGACAGCGATTGCGCTGCTGACGGTGTCGGTCAATCTGGTGGTGGACTGGATGCTGTCGATTGATGCGCGCCCTTCTGGCGCTCAGGCTGAACTCTAAGAAAGAGCGAAGGGTATGATTGATTCCACTATTTTGCGTATCAGCGGCTTGCGGCTGATCAGCGTCACAGGCAATGTCATTGTGGACAATGTCGATCTGCAATTGCAGCGCGGCGAGGTACTCGGCCTGATCGGCGAGAGCGGTGCCGGCAAATCCACCATCGGCTTGTCCAGCATGTGTTACGCCCGTGCCGGTTTGCATATTGCGGGCGGCGAAGTGGTCCTCGATGGCGTCAACATCCGGGCCTTAGATGCCGAAGGCCGGCGCCAGGTGCGCGGCAAGCGCATTGCCTATATCGCCCAATCCGCGGCAGCCGCATTTAACCCGGCACACAGCCTGATAGACCAGGTCTGCGAAGCGCCGGTACTGCACAAGCTGATGACCCGCCTTCAAGCTGAGGCTTGGGCACGCGAATTGTTTGTGGCGCTGGACCTGCCAGACCCGCAAAACTTCGGCAGTCGCTACCCGCACCAGGTCTCGGGCGGGCAATTGCAGCGCGCCATGGCGGCCATGGCCATGTCTTGCCGCCCTGATGTATTGGTGCTGGACGAGCCCACCACCGCGCTGGATGTGACCACCCAAATTGAAGTGCTGATTTTGCTCAAGTCCCTGATCCGCCAGTACGGCACAGCGGCTTTGTACATCACCCATGACTTGGCGGTGGTGGCCCAAGTGGCCGACCGCATCAAGGTGCTGCGCCACGGCAAAGAAGTCGAAGAAGGCCTGACGCAGCAAATCCTGCATGAGGCGCGGCAGGACTACACCGCACGCCTGGTAGCGGTGCGCGGCGCGGCAGCCAGCGAGCGCGCCGTCGGTGCCACGGTACAGCCAGAAACCGTGTTGAAAGTACAAGACTGCCACGCCTATTACGGCGATTTCCATGTGGTGCGCGGCGTATCCTTGGACGTGCAACGCGGCGAAACCGTGGCCGTCGTCGGCGAATCGGGCTCGGGTAAATCGACATTGGCGCGCATCATCACCGGCCTGCTGCCCCCGCGCAGCGGACAAATTCTGTTCCAGGACAAGGCGCTTCCCGCCATGCTCAAACAACGCAGCAAAGAGCTTAAACGCACGATTCAGCTGGTCTACCAAATCCCAGATGTGGCGATCAACCCGCGTCAGACCTTACGCGAAATCATCGGCCGGCCGGTGGAGTTTTATTTCGGTGTCGGACGCGCCGAGGCCAACGCGCGTGCAGAAGAACTCATGACGCTGGTGGAATTACCCCAGGACTACCTGGAGCGCCGCCCGGGCCAGTTATCTGGCGGGCAAAAGCAACGCGTTTGCATCGCCCGCGCGCTGGCGGCCAAGCCCGACCTCATCATCCTGGACGAGCCCACCTCAGCCCTGGACCCGCTGGTGGCGGAAGAAATTCTCACTTTGCTGCGCAAGTTGCAGCGCGAGCTGGGCCTGTCCTACATCCTGATCACGCACGACCTGGACGTGGTGCACCGCATCGCCCACCGCACGGCTGTGATGTTGCAAGGCCAGTTTGTGGCCTTTGATACCACCGACAAAATCTTCGAAAACCCCGAACACCCCTACACCCAAAAACTCATCACCGCCGTCCCCGAAATGCGCGTCGATTGGTTGGACGAGGTATTGGCCAAGCGGCAAAAAATCGCGGCTTAAATCAAAACACACTCCAACAAAAATGGCTCGCAATTGCGAGCCATTTTCATGGTGCCTCGTGCATGAGGCTGAAGGGCTACATCCTCAGATATTAGAGTCTGGAAACGAAGCCTTGCGCCGGTTGACGTAGTCCAGCACGGCCTCGTCGGCGGCCGGGTCCAGGGCCGGGGCTTCGTATTCCGCCAGGTTTTTCTTCCACAGGGAATTGGCGCGCACTGACAGGTCCACGCCGCCTTCAGCTTCCCATTGCTCAAAGCTGTTGTTGTCGGTTATCGGCGAGCGGTAAAACGCGGTTTCGAAGTTGGCCTGGGTGTGGGCGCAGCCTAGAAAGTGTTTGCCGGGGCCGACTTCGCGGATGGCGTCCATGGCCTGGCCGTTTTCGCTCATGTCCACACCGGCCATCAAGGTGTGCATCATCCCGGCCTGGTCGCAGTCCATGATGAATTTTTCATAGCCCATGGACAAGCCGCCCTCTAGCCAACCGGCGGTATGCAGCACAAAGTTGACGCCGGCCATGCAAGTGGGGATCATGGTGTTTGCCGATTCGGAGGCGGCTTGCGCATCCGCGATCTTGGAGCCACACAAGCCACCACCGGAGCGAAAAGGTACCCCCAGACGGCGCGCCAGCGCGGCCATCACGTACAGCACCAGCGCCGGTTCCGGCGTGCCGAAAGTGGGGGCGCCCGACTGCATAGACACCGAGGACGCAAAACTGCCCAGCACCACCGGCGCGCCGGGGTTGACCAGTTGCACAAAAGCCATACCCGCCAGCGCTTCGGCCAGGGTTTGCGCGCAGGTGCCGGCCACGGTGACCGGCGACATGGCGCCAGCCAAAATAAAGGGCGTGATGATGGTGGCCTGGTTGGCCCGCGCATAGACCTTGGCCGCGCCCAGCATGGTCTCGTCAAAGGTCATGGGCGAGTTGGCGTTGATCAGGCTAATGCAGACAGTGCGGTTTTTGCCCGTGGCCGGATCGATAAAGTTGTCGCCAAACAGTCGGGCCGCCATCTCCACCGTGTCTTGCGCGCGCTCGGGCTTGGTGACCGAGCCCATAAAGGGCTTGTCGCTGTACTTCATGTGCGCATAGACCATGTCGAAATGGCGCTTGTTCACCGGCAGGTCCACCGGCTCGCAAATCGTGCCGCCGCTGTGGT
>JAEMRG010000371.1 GCA_016463455.1 Rhodoferax sp. | reverse complement strand
ACTTGCGCCCTAAAGGCCAAAATGCCTGAAAGCGATCCACTGGTGATCCTGCTCAGTGAGCTGGGGTTGCCGTAAGGGTCCAACACCAGTGCCACTTTCTCCGTCGAGGCCGAATCAAAATTGGCCGCGATCATGAAAGACTTTTGATTGTCCACCAGCACGTCTGCGTTGATAGTGGGCCCGGCGCTGACCTTCACAATGCCATTGACCTCAAACCGGGTGTTGATACGCACGAATACCGATAACTGTTTAAGCAACAAATCGCGCTGGTCCAGCAAATCCGGTGGCTGCGCGGCCTCTATTTTTTGCTTAGCCAATTGCGTATTGACTTTGGCAATTTGATCTGTCAGCGTATTGATCTGATTGATCGAGCTTTCCAAATCCTGCTGTGTTTGTTGTTGCACCAAGTCCAGCTGCGACGACAGTTGTCCAAAGCGGTCGGCTACGCCCTGCGAGTCACGGATAAAGCCGCTGCGCAGCACGGTGGACGCGGGGTCTCCGGAAAGGTTGCGCGCGGAAGCGAAAAATGCATCAAAGGCCGTATTCAGGCCCATGGTGGAGCTGCCCATCACATCGACCACGCGGTTGGCGTAGCTCACCATCGGGCCTTGGGCCTCCAGGTCGCTGGTGGTGTTGCGTAAATTGGATTCGACAAAGGCGTCGTATTGCCGCTTGATACGGTCCAATCCCACGCCGGAGCCGAGAAAGGCGGCGCCATACTTGGTCACCGGCAATGCCGACAGAGAGACGTCCTGGCGCGAATAGCCTTCCGTCGAAACGTTGGCGATGTTGTTACTGACGGTGGTCAGCGCCTGTTGGTAGACCGAGACCGCATTTCCGGCAATGCCGGTCATGTCCGTCATGGCTTGGCTCCGTCAGTGCTTGGGCTGTGGGTGATCGCCAGGCCCGAGGGCGAGGCTGCCGATACGCCGGTCAAAGGCATAGCGCCCGGCGCTTTGGGTAAAGGCGCCAGCGTTGGTGGGGCGGCCTGCAAAGGCATCGAGCTAGCGGGCGGCGCTTGCAAAGGCATGCCCTTAGGCTGGCGTGCCTGCAGCATCTGTGCAGTGCTGGGCTGGGTGGCGTTCGGGTCGGGCATGTGTTTGACCAGCATGTCGGCCAGCCCCAGGGAGTTGCGCTTGGCCATGGCCAGGGAGACTTCTTTGTCAAACATGGCCTGAAAGGTTTCTTCGGCCTGCGATTCATTCATGCCGCTCTTGGGCACCGCATCGCGCATGGTCTTCATCATCATCTGCAAAAACATGGCCTCAAACTGCTGCGCCGTTTCGCGCGTAGCGGCCTTGGCGTCGGTGCGTGCCTGGCCTTTGAGCTTGCCCAGCCCACCAAAGTCCAGGTAGGAACCGGTGAGGGCAGCAGCCGACGGGGGCATAGCGTTGGTGAGCGGGTCCATGGGGCAGGGCAGTCTTGTGAATGGCTAAGGGGCGTTGATCAGATCACCAGCAGTTCGGCGCGTAGGCTGCCCGAGCTTTTCAGGGCTTCCAAAATCGCAATCAGTGCTGAGGGCGTGGCGCCCACCTGGTTCACCGCATCGACGATCTGGCGCAGGTCCACGCCGGGCTGGAACAAAAACATGGGCTTGTTGGGCTCGCCGACTTTGATCTCGGCGTTTTGCACACCCTGGGTCGTTCCGCCCGAAAAAGCGCCGGGCTGCGACACCTCGTTGGTCATGGCGACCGACACGGTAATCGTGCCGTGCGTCACCGCAGCAGCGGTGACTTTGACATTGCGGCTGATCACCACCGTGCCGGTGCGTGCGTTGACGACCACACGGGCAGGGGGCTCGCCTGGTTGCACGTCGATGTTTTCGATCATGCTCATAAACGAGACCCGCTGGCTGATGTCCATGGGCGCGCGCACCACAATGGAAACGCCGTCCAGCGCATTGGCCACATCAGCGCCAAATTTGGCATTGATGGCCTGCATGATGCTGTTGGCGGTGGTGAAGTCGCTTTCGCGCAGGTTCAGCAGCACGTTGTCCGACTTGTCAAAAGAATTGGGCAC
>JAEMRG010000087.1 GCA_016463455.1 Rhodoferax sp. | reverse complement strand
CAAGAGCAGCACCGGGTCCCAGCGGCGTAAAGCCCAGGGCGTGAGCAAGGCGCCTAGCAGGTAGCCGGCGGCGTTGGCGGTGTTCATGGTGCCGGCCAGGGTGTAGCTCCAGGCCAGATCGTCGCGCATGGCCGGCAGCAGCAGACCATAAGCAAAACGGGTGATACCCAAGGAAAGCGCAGCCCCTACCGACAAGGCCAAGGCGAGGGCGACTAAGCGCCCTGGGGAAGCTTGCACATACACTCCAGAAAATTCACCACACGCCCGATTGTGAGGCCTGCTTGACACCCACTCTGTGCAAGCGATTCACCGGCGAGCGGACCACACCTCCCACCAGAAAACTGTCACTATGGCCGATTTATTTGAACCCCTGCGCGTAGGCGCAATGACTTTGCAACACCGTCTGGTGATGGCCCCTTTGACACGCAACCGCGCGCCCGGCGCGCTGGCGCACGCGGGCATGGCGCGCTACTACGCCCAGCGCGCTGACCCGCACCAGGGCGCCGCGCTGATCATCAGCGAAGCCACCGCCATCAGCCCCCAAGCCCAGGGCTATGCCGATGTGCCCGGCATCTGGAGCGAGGAGCACATAGCGGCCTGGAAACCCGTCACCGAGGCCGTGCATGCCGCAGGCGGTCGCATCTTTATGCAGCTTTGGCACGTGGGACGTGTGTCCCATGTAGATTTGCAAGCCGACGGCCAGGCGCCGGTCGCACCCTCGGCGATTACGGCCAACACCAAGACGGTACTCATCAAAGATGGCGCGCCCAAGTTTGTTGCCACCTCGGCGCCGCGCGCTTTGGCCATCGAAGAAATACCCGGAATCGTGGACGACTACCGGCGCGCCGCGCGCAATGCGATAGCCGCTGGGTTTGACGGTGTGGAGCTGCATGCGGCCAATGGCTATTTGATCGACCAGTTTTTGCGCTCGGGCAGCAACCACCGCGACGATGCCTATGGCGGGCCCGTACCCAACCGGGCACGCTTGCTCATTGAGGTGATGCAGGCTTTGTGCGCAGAGCTCGGTGGTGCGCGTTGCGCCATACGCCTCGCGCCGGTCACGCCGGCCAACGATGCCTTCGACCCCCAGCCCAAGGCCTTGTTCACGCACGTGGTGCAGGCGCTCGGGCCACTGGACCTGGCCTATGTGCATGTGATTGAAGGCTCGACGATTGCCGAGCGTGATTACCACCAGGGAGACGGGCCTTTTGACTACGCTGCTTTGCGCCAGGCCTACCGCGACGCGGGCGGCCAAGGCGCCTGGATGGTCAACAACGGCTACGACCAAGCCCTGGCGGAAAAAGCATTAGCCGAAGGAGCGGATCTGGTGTCTTTCGGGCGCCTGTTCATCGCCAACCCAGACCTCACCGAACGCATGCGCCAGGGAGCAGCGCTCAATACGCCAGACCGCATGACTTTTTACGGCGGCGGCGACAAAGGCTATACCGACTACCCCGTATTGAAGGCTTAAACGAGCGCCTTGGCCACCAGCGTCAAGGCCCTTTCCAGCGCTTGAGTAACAAGGCGTTCGCCATCACGCTGACCGAGCTGAGCGCCATCGCGCCACCGGCCAACACCGGATGCAAATAGCCCAATGCGGCCAGCGGAATGCCGGCTACGTTATAGAAAAAAGCCCAAAACAAGTTTTGCCTTATCTTGGCCACCGTTAGGCGGGAAATATCTAAAGCGGCGAGTACCAAGCGCGGGTCACCGCGCATCAAGGTGATGCCGGCGGCCTGCATGGCCACATCGGTTCCGCCACCGTCCGGATTGGACATGGCCATGCCCACGTCCGCAGCAGCCAGGGCCGGCGCATCATTCACGCCATCACCGACCATGGCCACGGTATGCGGCTTGCCGCCATGGCCTGCGGCTTTCAATTCGCGCACACGCTGCGCTTTGTCGCCCGGCAAGACACCCGCCAGCACCTCCTTACTGCCCTCACGGGCATCGAGCCCCAAGCGCGCCGCCATCGCCCGCGCCGCGCCCCAGTTGTCCCCGGAAATCATCACCACCTGCAGGCCTTTGGCACGCAGACTGGCGATCGCCTGCGCTGCCCCGGCTTTGGGCTCGTCGTTAAAGCCCATGCAAGCGCGCACCTGCCAGTGACCGTCTTGCAAACAGGCCAGGGCCGAAACGCTGCAGCCTTGGGCTTGCAAGGCATGCGCTTGGGCGCCTAAGGCAGAGCGGTCCAAGGCCTCAGCACCGCCTTGCAACTCCAGCATCCAGGGCCAGCTACCCAAGGCATAGCTTTGGCCGTCCACTTTGCCAAAGCTTCCACGCCCGGGCACGGCCTGCACATCCTGCGGTGCGACCCAGCTGGCACCCTGCGCTTTCGCGTACGCCAGCACAGCATGGGCCAGCGGATGTTCGCTACCGCTTTGCAGGCTGGCGCAGATAGGCAGCAAGGCGTGCTCTAGCAAACCGGGCAGGGGCCGCGAGGCACCCTCTGCGCCGCTAATTACGTCATCCATCACCATAAAGCGCGTCAATCGTGGTCGGCCCTCGGTCAAGGTTCCGGTTTTGTCAAAAGCCACCACATCCACCCGGTGTGCCAGTTCCAGCGCCTGCGCATCTTTGATCAAGATACCGTACTTCGCGGCCACACCCGTGCCCGCCATGATGGCCACCGGCGTTGCCAGGCCCAGCGCGCAAGGGCAGGCAATCACCAGCACCGCCACCGCCCGAATGAGGGCCACCTCCAGCGGCTGGCCCACCCACATCCAGCCAATCAAGGTTGCCAGTGCTACCAGCAAAACTACCGGCACAAACACGGCGCTGACCTGGTCCACCAAGCGCTGTAGGGGCGCTTTAGCGGCTTGCGCATCTTCCACCAGGCAAATGATGTGCGACAGCATGGTTTGTGCGCCCACCGCCGTCAAGCGCACCAGCACGCGACCATCGCCGTTGATGCTGCCACCATGGACTCGCGCACCTACCTCCTTGGTCATGGGCATGGATTCGCCGGTCAGCATGGATTCATCGGCCTGGGTCTGGCCCTCGCTTACCTGGCCATCGGCTGCAAAACGCTCGCCGGCTTTGACCACCACCACATCGCCCACCAAGAGCTCGGACACCGGCACATCGACCTCGCCATCGGGGCCTAGCCAATGCGCGCGCGCGGGACGCAAGGCGTGCAGTGCCCGTATGGCCGAAGTGGTTTGGCGCTTGGCACGCACTTCCAACCATTTGCCCAAAAGCACCAGCGTAATCACCAGGGCCGAGCCTTCGAAATACAAGTGCACCATGGCGCCCTCTGGCGCCCGCAGCCACAACCAGACCGACAAAGCCCAGCCCGCCGTGGTGCCCAGCGCAACCAATAAATCCATATTGCCGCTGGCCGCGCGCACCGCATGCCAGGCGGCCCGGTAAAAGCGCGCCCCAAGAAAAAACTGCACCGGCGTGGCCAGCACAAATTGCCAAGCGGCAGGCAGCATCCAATGCCACCCCAGCAACTCGCCCAGCATAGGTAGCACCAGAGGGATGGACAGGGCAAAACCCCAGGCTACCGGGGCAAAGCCCTCCCAGGCAGAGGGTTCGGGGGCGTCCAGCGCCGCGTCCGACTCCTTGGGCTCATAGCCCGCATCGCGCACCGCTCTGCGCACCAAGGCGTCGACCGGAGCATCGCTAGCTTGCGGGGCCACATAGGCCACACGGGCTGACTCGGTGGCTAAATTCACGCTGGCACTTTGCACGCCGGGCACGCGCAACAGCGCTTTTTCCACCCGCGCGACGCAAGACGCACAGGTCATGCCGCCAACGCCGATGTCCAAGGAAAGCGGCGCACTTGTACTTGCCGCCTCAAGCATAGGAAAAGCCTTTTTTTTGCATCAAAAAAAACGAAACCGTGCACAGGCACAATGGCCGGTAACTATCACTCTGTTTTGAAAGATGTGCCATGAACCATGAATTTACCGTGACTGGAATGACCTGCGGCCATTGCGAAAAAGCAGTGACCAAAGCCGTTCAAAAACAAGACCCCGAGGCTCAGGTGCTCATCCGGCGGGATCAAAACCTGGTGCAAGTGCAGTCCACCAAGGAGCGCGAGGCCCTTCGCCAGGCGATTGTCGAGGAAGGCTATGCGGTTGCGCCTTGACGCGGGTCAAGCTCTGCCACCCAATGCAAGCAAAATGTCAGGAGCCAGCCTAAACCCTGCCCAACTTTACAAAGCCTTGCCTTGGCGCAACACCGGCCACATACAAGCAGCGCACTATAGGGCCATCCGAAAAAGCATCTCGCCCGATCGGAACCTTTTAAGGAATTTTGTCATGAAAAACCAAACTGCCGTGTGGCTGAGCGCAGCCACACTGACTTTGCTTAGCGCTTATGCCAGTGCCCAAAACAGTCCATCAAAAGACGAGTCCGCCAAAACAGGTATGCACACCATGCAAGACAAGCATGGTGAATCTATGGGCTTGCGCATGAAGCACCATATGCAAAAGCTCAAAACCGAGCTCAAACTCTCGCCGGAACAAGAACCTGCCTGGGCCGCACTGGCCGGCGCTATGACGCCACCAGCGCGCCCACAACGGCCCGATCGCGCTGAAATGGAAAAACTCAATATGCCCGAGCGCCTAGACAAAATGAAACAACTAATGTCGCAACGCCATGAAGCACGCATAGCCGAGATGGACAAACATGCCGCTGCGGTGAAAAGCTTTTATGTGGTGTTAGCACCGGAACAGAAGAAAACTTTTGATACCAAAGCCATGAGCGGATGGAGGCATGGACGGCACCACGATTAAAACTAGGCTGGGTAAAGCCCTATTTGCACACCCCGGTGATACCGGGGTTTTTTTACGCCAGCATTTTTTTTAATTCGCCGCTGACAATCAAAGCTTGCACATCGTTGGCACCCCCAACTAAAGCGCCTTTGACAAACACCATGGGGAAAGTAGGCCAGCCAGTCCACATTTTGAGCGCATTGCGCTCGCGCCAAGTGTTGAAATAACTGCCGAATTCCAAGTACCCATGGGCAATACCCGCAGCGTCTAAAGCAGCCCGCGCTTTTTTAGGCATAGGATTGAGCGCCATGCCCACCACCAGCACCGTATGCTTGGCAATCGCCACCTCTACCTGGTCCACCATATGGCGGTGGTGGTTGGCGACGGTATCTCGGATCGAAGTATGGATACGGGATTCATCCAATACAGGTCTAGGCATAGGGTAATCTCCGCTAAAGTTCAATTATGGCCTTTGACATGTCTATTGCATCACTTGCACGCCTATCAACCAGCCATGGGCCCAAGCTACAAATATCAGCCACATGGCTATGCCAATCTCTAAGGTCAAAATTGTTGAGGCTTTATTTCCTGGCGTATAGACCACCTGATTAAGCTTATCCCGCGCCCTGGATGCTTTAAAAAGAAAAATACTCCAAAGCAACATGCTGCCAAACAACAGCAGATGCGCCAGGGTGCCGTTGGCTAGCAAATGCGCTAAGGCCCAGGTCTTGACTGACAAGATCATCGGATGATGCAACTTGGCTTTGAAAGCATTGCGTGGAACATAGACCGCTGCCATCAAAACCATCGCTACTAGCGTTAGCAGATAGGCTACATGCTTCATTGCCGGTGGTGGCGTCCAAAGTACCACAGGGGTCTCACGTGCAATGCCAAAACCGTACACCAACAGGAAAAAACCCAGCGCAGACGTAAGTGCATACAAGGTCTTGAAATAGCGAGGCCCTAAACGCGCCAGTAAACGATCGCGCATCACATCACCACGGATGCGTAAGGCATGTGTGCCAAGAAATAAGAACAAACCCAATGCCAAAGACCACATAGAGAACCTTTTAAAAATAGCTACCGTACAAGCATACGCCTGCTTCACTAGCAACTGAGGGCTGTGCATAAGAACGGAACAAGTAGCCACTTATCCACAGGCACAGCCGAAAAGCGCATGTTGTTCATTTTGAAGCACTGTCATTCAAGCACCTCATACACATGCTGTCCAGTGATTTAAACCATTGATCTATATAGATAAAAACAACTTTCTCGAAAAAAAATACGGACACTATCTACTACTACTAATTTGAAATATAAATATAAAGAATACCTAGAAGTCAAGGATTCGGTGGACAACTACGGCACTGGTTTACGCGCTAGCCACGACGCCCAGAGTTCAAAATTTTTCGTCAGGTAAAATTGATTTTTCGTTTCTACCTCTGTGCAGTTCACTATGCCGGTTCAACCTGATCTCGCTTTTTCTGCCAGTGATGCACCCGCGTTTGAGCTCAAAAGTGCCCAGCTGACCTTGGTCGCATTGATAGTCAAAACCTCTGACTTGGCAAGGCTTGCAGCTGAACTTTTAAAAAAATTTGGGCCCAATGGTGAAAGTCCGGACTTTTTCGATACCGATGGCCTTGTTTTAGATTTCAGTCAGGCTGGTCTGAGTCTTCCCCACCCGCAATGGAATTTGCTTCTCAATACGCTAACGCAATGCCGTTTGGTCGCCAGTGCGGTTCGCGGACTGGATGAAACCAGTCTTGCGGTCGCAAAGAAATCCGGCGTTGCTGAGGCACCACCCGAAATACGCCGCCCAGTCGTTGCTAAAACAAGTCCGGCGGCAGCGCCGTCCGCCGTAACACCTGTTGCAGCGCCTAGCAAGGCATCTAACCTGGCAGCGAGTCCTTTAGCCGTCGCACCAGCTGCCAGAGACGGTACTAACCCGACTATGGTGGTGAACAAGCCCCTGCGCTCGGGACAAAAAATTTATGCCCGGGGTTCTGACTTGATTGTGATGGCTATGGTGAATCGAGGTGCGGAGGTCATTGCCGATGGCAATATCCATGTGTATGCACCCTTGCGAGGCAAAGCCATGGCGGGTGCAAGAGGCAACACATCGGCCCGGATATTCGCTTTGGCCTTGGAACCTGAACTTGTGTCTATCGCCGGTGTCTACCGCACTACTGAGCAGGAATTAGGCCCGGATGTGCTGGGCAAACCAGCGCAAGTACGATTAAGCGACGATGGAAAAGAAAAAATTATTATTGAAGCGTTGAAAACGTAAAATTCAAAGCATTGACCCCTTCTTTGGAAAGATAGCTATTCATGGCAAAAATTATTGTGGTCACGTCCGGCAAAGGTGGTGTTGGTAAAACAACGACCAGTGCGAGTTTCGCAACCGGATTGGCCTTGCGCGGACACAAAACAGCGGTGATCGACTTTGATGTGGGCTTGCGCAATCTAGACCTGATCATGGGTTGCGAACGCCGCGTGGTGTATGACCTAATCAACGTGATCACCGGTGAAGCCAATTTGCACCAGGCACTCATCAAAGACAAACAATGTGAAAACTTGTATGTTCTGGCGGCGTCCCAAACCCGCGACAAGGACGCATTGACTCAGGAAGGCGTTGAAAAAGTACTCCATGACCTGATCGCTATGGATTTTGAATTCATTGTGTGTGACTCCCCCGCAGGCATCGAAACCGGAGCCTTGATGGCCATGCATTACGCTGATGAAGCGCTGGTGGTGACGAACCCGGAAGTCTCCTCGGTGCGCGATTCAGACCGTATCTTGGGCATGCTGGCCAGCAAAACCAAGCGCGCTATCGAGGGTATGGAGCCCATCAAAGAGCATTTGCTCATTACCCGCTACAACCCGGCCCGTGTGGACCAGGGGCAAATGCTGTCCCTCGAAGATATCCAGGATATTTTGCGGATCAAGCTCATTGGTGTGATTCCCGAGAGCGAAACCGTGTTGCAAGCTTCCAACCAGGGCGTGCCAGCGGTGCATATGGCCGGCAGCGAAGTTGCTGAGGCCTACAAGGACGTAATCGATCGCTTCCTAGGCACCGACAAACCCATGCGCTTTACCGAAGCTGTCAAACCCGGCTTTTTCAAGCGTTTATTCGGTGGGAATTAAGAGCATGTCCTTTCTCTCTTTTTTGTTGGGTGAGAAGAAAAAAACAGCTAGTGTTGCCAAAGAACGCTTGCAACTCATACTCGCGCACGAGCGCAGCGGACGCA
>JAEMRG010000370.1 GCA_016463455.1 Rhodoferax sp. | reverse complement strand
TCACCAACATCGCCGACTACGGCGCATTTGTGGAACTCGAGCCCGGCATCGAAGGCCTGGTGCACGTCTCCGAAATGGACTGGACCAACAAAAACATCGCCCCCTCCAAGCTCGTGTCCCTGGGTGACGAAGTCGAAGTCATGGTTCTGGAAATCGACGAAGACAAGCGCCGCATTTCCCTGGGCATGAAGCAGTGCAAAGCCAATCCTTGGCAAGAGTTTGCGCAAAACACCAAGCGCGGCGACCGCGTCAAAGGCCCGATCAAATCGATCACCGACTTTGGCGTCTTCGTGGGTCTGGCTGCCGGTATCGACGGTCTGGTTCATTTGTCGGACCTGTCCTGGAACGAAACCGGCGAAGCCGCTGTGCGCGAGTTCAAAAAAGGCCAGGAAGTCGAAGCTATTGTGCTGGCCGTGGACGTGGACCGCGAACGCATCTCCTTGGGTATCAAACAGCTCGATTCCGACCCCTTCACCACCTTTGCCGCTGTCAATGACAAAGGCCAAGTGGTTACCGGTAAGGTCAAAACCGTGGATGCCAAGGGCGCTGAGATCGATCTGGGCGAAGACATCATCGGCTACCTGCGCGTTTCCGAGATCAGCCGCGACCGCGTCGAAGACGCCCGCAGTGTGCTCAAAGAAGGCGACGAAATCACCGCAGTCGTGGTCAATGTGGATCGCAAGACTCGCAACATCCAACTGTCCATCAAGGCCAAGGATGCAGCCGACCAGAGCGAAGCGATGGCTACCTTGAGTCAAAATTCCGCGCGCGAAAACGCCGGCACCACCAGTTTGGGCGCTTTGCTGCGCGCCAAGCTGGATAACAACTAAGCGGCACCTGCCACTTACGTAGTCCCCAAGCGACCGGCGTGTGCCGGTCGCTTGCATTGTTTTCAAAGTTCTCTATGACCCGCTCTGACATCGTCGAAGAATTGGCCAGCCGCTTCAGCCAGCTGACCCAACAAGACGCGGAATTCGCCGTAAAAGCCATCCTGGACGCGATGAACGACGCCCTGGTCCGTGGTCAGCGCATCGAAATCCGCGGCTTTGGCAGTTTTTCCGTTAGCCACCATGCGCCGCGCATGGGCCGCAACCCGCGCAATGGCGAAAGTGTCGCCATACCGCAGCGCCGGGTGCCGCACTTCAAGCCCGGCAAAGCACTGCGCGAAGCGGTCGATGCCGAGATCGCCCCTGCCGTGGGCGTACTGGCCAAGCCTTGATTTCCTATCGGCCCGATAGAATCGTCGCCGACCAAGGAATTGCATGAACCCCTTCTTTTCGCTGGTGAAACTGCTGCTCAAAGCAGCGATTTTTTTCACCCTGTTCGCCTTTGCCTTGAATAACCAGGCCGATGTGACCGTGCATTTTTTCTTTGGCTACCAATGGACCAGCCCGCTGGTCATGGTGGTGCTGATTAGTTTCGCCGGTGGGCTGCTGCTGGGCATATTGGGCATGGTGCCGCGCTGGTGGCAGCAACGGCGCGCCGCCAAGCGCGCCCAAAGCGGGCCCGATGCCAGCGCCAATGCAGCGCCCCCCAGCAAGTCCGACGATAGCGCGCTGACCCATGGAGTTTGACCTGAACTGGGTGTTAATGGGCCTGCCCATCGCCTTCGTGATGGGCTGGCTGGCCTCGCGCTTTGATCTGCGCCAGATGCGCCTGGAAAACCGCCAGGCGCCCAAAGCCTATTTCAAAGGCCTCAATTTCCTGCTCAACGAACAGCAGGACCAGGCCATCGACGCCTTCATCGAGGCGGTGCAAAACGATCCAGACACCTCAGAGCTGCATTTCGCACTGGGCAACCTGTTCCGCCGTCGCGGCGAATACGAGCGCGCCGTGCGTGTGCACCAGCATTTACTCTCACGCGGCGATATCAGCGCCGATGACCGCCACCGCGCGCAGCACGGCCTGGCGCTGGACTATCTCAAAGCCGGTCTGCTCGACCGCGCTGAGACCGCCTTGCTGGCCCTCGAAGGCACCCGCTTTGAAGCGCAAGCGCGCCTGGCTTTGTTGGCCAATTACGAACG
>JAEMRG010000086.1 GCA_016463455.1 Rhodoferax sp. | reverse complement strand
AACTCTCGACCTCAACCTTGGCAAGGTTGCGCTCTACCAACTGAGCTATTCCCGCGAAACGTCATAAATTATAGCGTGCAATTTCAGCATTTCCGGCAGCCGCGCACGCTTGGCTTAATTTACCTAAGCTCAGTGCTTCAAAGTCTCTGGTGCCACCGGTTCCACGACCACCGCGCCTACGGCAGCCACCACCTCGGCAGGATCCTCGTCCGGCAGGGGCACCGGCTGCGAAACCAGGGCCAGTTCCAGCACCTGGTCAATCCAGCGCACGGGCACAATTTCTAGGCCGCTTTTCACGTTTTCTGGTATCTCCTGCAAATCTTTGGCATTGGCTTCAGGGATCAGCACGAGCTTAATTCCACCGCGCAGCGCAGCGAGCAATTTTTCTTTGAGCCCACCAATTTCGGTGATCTCGCCACGCAAGGTGATCTCGCCGGTCATCGCCACATCGCCGCGCACCGCAATACCTGTGAGTGCCGAAACAAAGGCGGTGGCCATGGCCGCACCGGCACTGGGGCCGTCCTTGGGCGTGGCGCCGTCGGGCACATGAATATGCAGGTCTTTCTTTTCAAAAGCCTCGTCCTTGATGCCCAGTCGCCTGGCGCGACTGCGCACCACGGTGCGGGCGGCCTCGACCGATTCCTTCATCACATCGCCCAGCGAACCGGTGCGGGTGATCAAGCCTTTGCCCGGCACCAAAGCTGCCTCGATGGTGAGCAAATCGCCACCCACTTCGGTATAAGCCAAGCCCGCCACCTGCCCGACCTGGTTTTGGTCTTCGGCGCGCCCATAGGTGTACTTGCGCACCCCCAGGTAATCATTGAGGTTGTCCGAATTGACCAGTACCTGCGGGATGAGCTTTTTCAGCAACAAGGCTTTGACCACCTTGCGGCAAATTTTGGACAGCTCGCGCTCGAGCGAGCGCACGCCAGCCTCGCGGGTGTAGTAGCGCACGATATCGCGAACGGCGTCTTCGGCAATGGCCAGCTCGGTTTCTTTTAGCCCGTTATTTTTCATTTGCTTGGGCAGCAAATACGTCATGGCGATATTAGTTTTTTCGTCTTCGGTGTAGCCCGAGAGGCGTATCACTTCCATCCGGTCCAGCAGCGCTGGCGGAATCTTCATGGAATTGGACGTCGCGACAAACATCACGTCGCTCAGGTCATAGTCCACTTCCACATAGTGGTCGCCAAACTTGTGGTTTTGTTCTGGGTCCAGCACTTCAAGCAAAGCGCTGCTAGGGTCGCCCCGGAAATCCGTACCCAATTTGTCTATTTCGTCCAACAGGAACAAGGGGTTGCGCGTACCGACCTTGGTCAGGCTCTGCAAAACCTTGCCCGGCATGGCGCCGATGTAGGTGCGCCGGTGGCCACGGATTTCCGCCTCGTCGCGCATCCCGCCCAGAGCCATGCGCACATATTTGCGTCCGGTGGCTTTGGCAATGGATTGACCCAGCGAAGTCTTACCCACGCCAGGTGGCCCGACCAGGCACAGAATCGGGGCTTTGACCTTGTCCACGCGCTGCTGCACTGCAAGGTATTCAAGGATGCGATCTTTGACTTTGTCCAGGCCATAGTGGTCTTCGTTCAGCACTTTCTCGGCATTGCCCAGATCGTGTTTGATCTTGGTCTTGGTCGCCCAAGGCAAGCCCACCAGCACGTCGATGTAATTGCGTACCACCGTGGCCTCGGCCGACATGGGAGACATCAGGCGCAGCTTTTTGAGTTCGCCCTCGGCCTTCTTTAAGGCCTCTTTAGGCATACGCGCGGACTTAATTTTTTTCTCTATTTCCTCGATGTCGGCGCCGTCTTCGCCATCACCCAATTCCTTTTGAATCGCCTTGACCTGCTCATTCAAATAAAAATCACGTTGGTTTTTTTCCATTTGCCGCTTGACACGTCCGCGGATTTTTTTATCCACGTTCAGGATGTCCACTTCGCGTTCAATTTGCTCAAACAAATTCTCTAGTCGCGCCTTCACCAAGGGCAGCGCCAACACGGTTTGCTTGTTTTCCAACTTCAAAGGCATGTGCGCAGCAATGGTGTCGGCCAAACGGCCCGGGTCGTCAATACTGGCGATGGAGGTGAGTATTTCGGGCGGGATTTTTTTGTTCAGCTTGACGTACAGATCAAATTGCTGCATGACCGCGCGACGCAAAGCCTCTATTTCGCTGGCCTGGGTCTCACCCTCGGCCGCCGCTGTGGTTTGTGCATCTAGCGGCATCACATTGGCCATGAAATGGGTTTCGCCGTCGTCTATGCGGTTCACCTTGGCGCGCTGGTGGCCCTCCACCAAGACCTTGACCGTGCCATCGGGCAGTTTCAGCATCTGCAAAATAGTGGACACGCAGCCCATATCAAACATGTCCGAGACCAGGGGCTCGTCTTTGGCGGCGGTCTTTTGCGCCACCAGCATGATGCGGCGCTCCGCTTCCATGGCCGCCTCCAGGGCCTTGATGCTTTTTGGCCGCCCGACAAACAGCGGGATCACCATATGGGGAAAGACCACCACGTCGCGCAAGGGCAACATGGGCAGGTCAATGGGAAGCGGGTCTAGGGGGGTGTAACCGGACATAAAAATCCTTTTCTATCTGCTGGATATGGTCTGGTTTTCTGAAATTTCAAGCATGGCGGCGATCAAACAGTCCAAAAGCTGCCCGGGACCGCGCGCAATCCGCTCACGCCTTTTTGGCGACCTCACGGTACACCAGCAAGGGGGGGTGGTTTTCCTCAATCGTCGAGGCATCCACCACCACTTTTTCTACCTCATTAGAGTCGGGCAAATCGTACATGGTGTTGATCAGCGACTGCTCCAAAATGGAGCGCAAGCCACGCGCACCGGTTTTGCGGGCCAGGGCGCGCTTGGCGATGGCGCGCAGCGCTTCGGGCCGGATCTCCAGCTCTGCGCCTTCCATGGCGATTAATTTGGCATATTGCTTAACCAAGGCGTTTTTGGGCTCGGTCAAAATTTGTACCATGGCGTCTTCGGTGAGCTCGGCCAGGGTAGCCACCACGGGCATACGACCGACCAACTCGGGAATCAAGCCGAATTTGATCAAGTCCTCGGGCTCCACATCCTTAAACACCTCGGTCAAGCTGCGCTGCGCTTTGCTCATCACCGTGGCGCTAAACCCGATGCCCGAAGACTGGGTTCGGTTTTCGATCACTTTTTCCAAGCCGGCAAACGCGCCGCCGCAAATAAACAAGATGTTGGTGGTATCGATCTGCACAAAGTCTTGGTTGGGGTGCTTACGCCCGCCCTGGGGTGGCACGCTGGCCATCGTGCCTTCAATCAGCTTGAGCAATGCCTGCTGGACGCCCTCGCCCGATACATCGCGCGTAATCGAGGGGTTGTCAGACTTGCGGGAAATTTTGTCGATTTCGTCGATGTACACAATGCCACGCTGGGCACGCTCGACGTCGTAATTGCAGCTTTGCAGCAGCTTGAGCACAATGTTTTCCACGTCCTCGCCCACATACCCGGCTTCCGTCAGCGTCGTGGCATCAGCCATCACAAAGGGCACATCCAGCATACGCGCCAAGGTCTGCGCCAAAAGTGTCTTGCCTGAGCCGGTGGGCCCGATCAGCAAGATATTGCTCTTGCTCAGCTCTACCTCGTCTTTTTTAGACTGCTCTTGATGGCGCAAGCGCTTGTAATGGTTGTACACCGCCACCGACAAAGTGCGCTTGGCAGGCTCCTGCCCGATCACATAGTTGTCCAGATTGGCTTTTATTTCGGAGGGGGTGGGCAGACCGCTGCGGCCGCTGGAAACGCTGGACACCGCAGGCAATTCATCACGGATGATCTCGTTGCACAGGTCGATACATTCGTCACAGACAAAAACCGAGGGGCCTGCGATCAGCTTTTTCACCTCGTGCTGACTTTTGCCGCAAAACGAGCAGTAAAGATTCTTCTCGCTGGAATTGCCTTTTTTTTCGGCCATGTAAGTATTTACCTTTAACTGGTGAGTCTTAATGATAACCAAATAAAAAAGGCGTCTTTCGGGCGGAAAGACGCCGTTTTACCCTCGGGCAGCGCGTGACCTCAGGGCCGCTTGTCAATCACCTGGTCCACCAGGCCGTAGTCTTTGGCCTCGTCAGCGGACAGGTAGTAATCGCGCTCGGTGTCGCGGGCGATTTTTTCCAAGGGTTGGCCGGTACGCTCTGCCAGAATTTTGTTGAGCTGCTCGCGCGTTTTGAGAATCTCGCGCGCATGGATTTCGATTTCCGTGGCCTGACCCTGGGTGCCACCCAGAGGCTGATGGATCATGACTTTGGAATTGGGTAGCGAAAAACGCTTGCCTTTGGCGCCTGCTGCCAACAAAAACGCGCCCATGCTGGCCGCCATGCCGATGCACAGCGTGGACACGTCGGGCTTGATGAAATTCATGGTGTCAAAAATCGCCATGCCCGCACTCACCGAACCGCCGGGCGAGTTGATGTAGAAAGAAATATCTTTGTCCGGGTTTTCACTTTCCAGGAATAACAACTGGGCGACTACCAAATTGGCCGTCTGGTCATTGACTCCCCCGACCAGAAAAATAACCCGCTCTTTAAGCAAACGGGAATAAATGTCGTAAGAGCGCTCGCCGCGCCCCGACTGCTCAATAACCATGGGCACCATGCCCAGGGCGCGGGTGGAGTTGCTTCCCGGTAATTCGAAATTCATAGTTTGTGCCTAGTTAGTTTCTGCTCGAGCCGCCAGAGCGCGGCACCAAGCTGCAAATCAATTTTGCCCCATTAACTCGTCAAAGGAGATGGCCTTCTCGGTAACCTTGACCTGGGACAGGACAAACTCCGTCACATTGTTCTCGATCACCACGGACTCGACCTCACTCATACGGTTCTGGTCGCCGTAGTACCAACGGACCACTTCAGCAGGGTTCTCATAGCTGGAGGCCAGCTCTTCTACGTGCTGCTTGATCTGGGCTGGCGTTGCCTGCAATTGCTTGGCGCGCACCAGTTCGCCCACCACCAGGCCCAGACGCACACGGCGCTCGGCCTGCGCGGTAAACAGTTCCTCGGGAATCGGCGCGTTGTCCGCATCCTTGATGCCGCGCTGCTTTAGGTTTGCGCGAGCATCAGCGACCAGGCGCTCCACTTCGGCCTGAACGCTCGCCTTGGGCAGGTCTAACTCCGATTTGGAAATCAGCGCTTCCATGACGCCTTGCTTGTTGCGTGACAGCAGGCGGGCCTTGACTTCACGTTGCAGGTTTTTGCTGATGTCTTCGCGCAGTGCCGCAACGGTGGCGTCGGCAATACCCAGACTGCGGGCCAGCGCGTCGTCGACCTCGGGCAAATGTGCGGCCTCCAGCTTTTTGACCGTGACCATGAAATCGGCGCTTTGGCCCGCAACGTCTTTGCCTTGGTAATCCTCGGGGAAGACCAAGGGGAAGGTCTTACTCTCGCCCAGCTTCATACCACGGGTGGCTTCTTCAAATTCTTTGAGCATTTGGCCGTCGCCCAAAATGAACTGGAAATCCTCGGCCTTGCCGCCATCAAACAACTCGCCATCGATCTTGCCTTCAAAGTCCACGGTGGCACGGTCGCTGTCCTGGGCTGCAGCCTCCTGGGGTCGCTGGGCAAAGGTACGGCGCTGTTTGCGCAGGATATCAATAGTCTTGTCGATCGCAGCCTCGGTCACATGAGAATCAACTTTTTCCACTTCAGCGCTAGCCAAGTCACCGATTTTCACTTCCGGAAAGACTTCGAACACCGCATCAAAAGCCATGGCACCTTCCACCGCCTCGGCGGCCTCACTGATGCGCGGTTGTCCGGCAACGCGCAGTTTGGCCTCGCTAGCGGCCTGGGCAAAAGCCTGGCCGACTTTGTC
The DNA here is from genome assembly GCA_016463455.1 of Rhodoferax sp. GTDB lineage: Bacteria > Pseudomonadota > Gammaproteobacteria > Burkholderiales > Burkholderiaceae_C > Allorhodoferax. The sequence goes on along the minus strand of JAEMRG010000086.1, from coordinate 2,151 downwards.
GTTCATCACTTCGTAGTGCACCGAGTAGCCATAGCGCTGGGTAACCACGTTCATGGGCACCTTGCCAGGGCGGAAACCATCCATCTTCACGGTGCGGGCCAGCTTGCGCAGACGCGCCTGCACTTCGTTTTGTACCGCATCCACAGGCAGTTTTAGGGTGATCTTGCGCTCCAACTTTTCCAAAGTTTCAACTACTACCGTCATGACAGGTGCTCCAAATAAAAATTCAAGGCCGGACAGTGCCGCAGCGCGCGGTCACCGGTCTGGCCTCACAGGGGACTCTCAGCACCTTTTGGGTGGTGCGCGGGGGGGGACTCGAACCCCCACACCATTGCTGGCGTCAGGACCTAAACCTGGTGCGTCTACCAATTTCGCCACCCGCGCAAAAAAATTCAGCAAGCCGCCGCGCACTGCGCAACACCCTCAAAGTGCTGGCCGGCGTAGCCGATCGCTGGAAATCGGTTAGCCGATTATTTTAGCCTGCGCGCCCACTGGCTCGCGCCGCACCCTGAACCATGCGGCATACATGGCGGGCAAAGCCAGCAAAGTCAAGGCCGTCGCCACAATAAGACCGCCCATGATGGCCACCGCCATCGGGCCCCAGAACACCGAGCGCGACAAGGGGATCATGGCCAACACGGCAGCGGCCGCCGTGAGAACGATAGGCCGCGAGCGGCGTACCGCCGACTCGACGATGGCGTCCCAGGCAGGTACACCGTTGGCCCGGTCTTGTTCGATCTGGTCGATCAAAATCACCGAATTACGCTGGATCATGCCCATCAAGGCAATCACGCCCAGCAAAGCCACAAAGCCAAAGGGCCGCCCAAAACTCAGCAAGGCGGCGGCGACGCCGGCAATACCCAGCGGGCCGGTGAGGAACACCAAGAGCGAGCGGCTAAAACTGTGCAGTTGCAGCATCAAGAGCGTGAAGGTGATGAACAGCATGATGGGAATACCGGCGGCAATAGAGCTGGAGCCCTTGCTGCTTTCTTCGACCGCGCCGGCCACCTGAATGCGGTAAGCGCCCTGCCCTTGGGCCGCCCAGCTGGACTCCAGTTTGCGCAGTTCAGGCGCCAGCTGCCCGGTCACCGTAGCGCCTTGCAGGCCCTCGGCAATATCGCCCTGGACGGTGATCGCGTAATCGCGCCCCTCGCGCCACAGCACGCCCGGCTCCCAGACAAAGGTCGGTTTGGCGATTTGCGTCAGCGGAATGGACTTGCCACTGGCCGTAGGCACATAGGCGTTGCCAATATCGGAAATCGCATTGCGTTCGGACAGGGGCTGACGCAACACGATGTCGATCAACTTGTCGCCCTCGCGGAACTGGCCCACCGTGCTGCCAGACAGCAAGGTGCGGGCCGCCTGGGCAATCGACTGGCTGCTCACCCCCAAGGCGCGGGCCTTGGCCTGGTCCACATCCAGTCGAATCACCTTGACCGGCTCGTTCCAGTTGTCATTGACGCCGCGCATATTGGGGTTGGCCCGCATCTGTGCTTTGACTTCGTTGGCACGCAGCCGTAACTGGCCGGCGTCCGGCCCGATCACGCGGAACTGCACCGGGTAGGCCACCGGCGGGCCATTAGGCAAAATTTTCACGCGCGCCCGCACCTCAGGAAACTCCTGGGCCATCAGGGTCGGCAGCTGGATACGCAGGCTTTCACGCCGCTTCAAATCTACGGGCAACACAATGAATTGCGACACATTGGACTGTTGAAATATCGCATCCAAAGGCAAGTAAAAACGCGGCACACCCGAGCCGATCCAGGTCGCCACATTGACCACGCCACTCTCTTGCATCAGGCGCGCCTCGATGCGCCGACTGACCTCCTCATTGGCGGCAATCGAGGTGCCCTCGGCAAACCACACATCCATCATCACTTCAGGCCGGCTCGAGTCCGGGAAAAACTGCTGCTGCACCCGGCCCATGCCGACGATACCCAGCGCAAACGTCAGCAGCATCACCCCAATCGTGGTCCAGCGATGCGCCACGCACCAGTTCACCGTGCGCCTGAATGCGTTGTAAAACGGGGTATCGAATACCTCCTCATGTTGCGCTTGCTCCGTCTTGCTTTTGGCCTTGAGTAATACCGTGCCCAGGTAGGGAACGAAGTACACAGAAACCAGCCAGCTCACCAGCAAGGCCAGCACCGT
>JAEMRG010000085.1 GCA_016463455.1 Rhodoferax sp. | reverse complement strand
GCCCATGAAAGCGGGGTCGTAATAGCCCGCAAAGGAAAAACTGTGGAAAGACTTGAGCCAGCCATGGTCGGCATAGCCCCGATCGGCGGATTTGCGTAAATTCATCATGGCTGGATGCTAAGGGAAAGCACGGGCCTTGGAGGCCAAAGAAATTGATGGCATCATTCAATTATTTCGAACCTAAAGGCATTTCAAATGCAATCTGCGCGAGACTACCTCACCCCCGACACCCTGTCCATGCTGCAAACCATCGCCGAGCAAGGCAGCTTTGCCGCTGCGGCACGCGCCCTCAAGCTGGTACCCAGCACACTCACCTACCGGGTACGCCAGATAGAAGAAGCGCTGGACGTGCTCTTGTACGACCGCAATTCACGTCAGGCCAAGCTCACCCCGGCCGGCGCCGAGTTGCTGCGCGAAGGCACGCGCTTGCTGGAGGACATCGACGCGATAGCCAACCGGGTCAAGCGCGTAGCGACCGGATGGGAGTCGCAACTCACGATTGCTTTAGACACGATCATCGTGCGGGCCACGGTAATGGACTTGTGCGAACACTTTTTTAGCCTGTTACCACCGACCCGCCTGCGCCTGCGCGACGAAGCCTTGTCCGGCACCATGGGCTGTTTGATCGCCGGTCAAGCCGATCTGGCCATCGGCGTGGGGCCCGATGTGCAAGGGCAGACTGGCATTCACATCAAAGCTTTGGGCGCGGTTCCCTTCGTGTTCGCGGTTGCGCCAGGGCATCCACTGGCTGCAGCGCCCGAGCCTTTGAGCAGTGCGCTGATGCAGCGGCACCGCGCTGTGGCAGTGGCCGATTCGGTGCAGCGGGGCAGCGGCATGAGTTTGGGCCTTTTTCAAGGCCAAGAAGTTTTCACGGTCGGGAGCATGCATGCCAAGCTCGACGCACAGTTGCGTGGCATGGGCAGCGGCAACTTGCCACTTCCCATGGCCGCGCCTCATTTGGCCAGCGGGCGGCTCGTCGCCAAACGTACCGAGCAGACCATGCGCCAGGCGCATATCCACTACGCCTGGCGCAGCACCAAAGCGGCGCCGCCGGGCCGCGCCTTGCAATGGTGGCTGGACCAATTGGAAAGTGATGCGACGCGCAAGGCATTGTTGGCCGCATAAGGCGGCGCGCAGTAACGCAGGATCAAATCATTGTGCATTCAATAGACTAGCCAAGCCAGGCAAGCGATCGCGGGTGTACAGTAGGCCGCATGCCGAACTACGGCGAGAGTGAAAAACGCCAAGGAGAACCACGCATGCAAAGCCCTAAAAAAATTGCCATCGTCGGTGCTGGACTGGCCGCTATCAGCTGCGCACGCACGCTGGTGCAGGCCGGTCACCGCGTCACCTTGTTTGAAAAAAGCAAAGGCGTGGGCGGGCGCATGGCGACGCGGCGCAGCCCCTTTGGCACTTTTGACCATGGCGCCCAGTATTTCACGGTGCGCGACCCGCGCTTTGCCCTGGCCTTGGAAACTGCCGTTGGCGTCTGCCGCCCCTGGAGCGTGACCATGGTGCAGGTGCTGGACCAGCATGGCCGGGTGGCCGCCGCCGGTCTGCCCGCCCGCGAGCCCCACTGGGTGCCAGGACCGGGCATGCGCGATCTGGCCGTAGCTTGGGCAGCGCCCATAGCCGAGCACATCGAGCTAGAGACCTGCGTAATGGCGATCGAGACCGATGCGCTGCACAAGCGCCAGTGGCAATTGCGCACCCGTGGCAGCGACGACAGCAGCGGGGTGCATGGCGGCTTTGACCATGTGCTGCTAGCCATCCCGCATCCGCAGGCAGCGGCCCTGCTGCGCACCCTGCCCGCCAAGACCAGCGGCGGCGCAGCCATGTCGCAAGCGCTGGAGGGCGTCAGCGTGCAGCCTTGCTGGACCCTGATGCTGGCTTTCCCGCAGGCGGTACAGCCTGGCCTGACCACGCTGGGCCCGCAATGGAACGCCGCGCGCAGCACGCACCACCGCATCGCCTGGCTCAGCCGCGAATCAAGCAAACCGGGGCGCGGTATCGTAGAACGCTGGACGGTACAGGCCAGTGCCGCTTGGTCGCAGGAACACGTCCACGACGATGTGCCGCGCGTGCAAGGCAAGCTGCTTAAAGCCTTTGCCGAGGTCACCGGCATCCGTGCCCAACCGGCCTATGTGCAAGCGCATCGCTGGCTGTACGCTAAAACCGACCAGGCCTTGGGCCAGAGCCACATGTGGGACGCCAAGTCCGGCATCGGCTTGTGCGGCGACTGGTGCCTGGGCCACCGGGTGGAGAACGCATTCGTGTCGGGCTTGGAACTGGCGCTTGCAATCGGCTGAAAAATTTTTGCAGTACCGGGGCCGCTTTGCGCCCTCGCCCACCGGCCCGCTGCATGCGGGTTCGCTGGTCGCCGCCCTGGCCAGTTGGCTAGATGCCCGCGCACACCGTGGCCAATGGCTGGTGCGTATCGAAGACGTGGATACGCCACGCACCGTGCCCGGCGCCGACCGCCTGAGCCTGGCGCAACTGGCCGCCTGCGGCCTGCATGCTGATGCGCCACCCACCTGGCAAAGCGCGCGCATGCCGCTGTACCGCGCTGCGGTAGAACGCTTGATGGCAGACGCTTTGGCCTACCCCTGTGCCTGTTCGCGCAAGGACATAGAAAACGCCACCACCGCCGAGACGCCGCGCCCGCGCCACGCCGAGCTGCGCTACCCCGGCACCTGCCGCGATGGCCTGCATGGCAAAGCCGCACGAGCCTGGCGCTTGCGCACCGGGGGCGCCGCGATAAGCTGGCAAGACCGCGCAGCTGGGCCGCAAATGCAGAAGGTGGAAGATGCGGTGGGCGACTTCGTCCTCTTGCGCGCCGATGGCCGCTTTGCCTACCAACTGGCGGTAGTGGTGGATGATGCAGACCAAGGCATTAGCCATGTGGTACGCGGCGCAGACCTTTTGGACAACACCGCCCGCCAAATCTGGCTCCAACAATGCCTGCAGCTACCGACACCGCAGTACCTGCATACCCCTTTGGTGCTGGGCGCGAACGGCGAAAAGCTGTCGAAGCAAAACGGCGCACAGGCCATCGACACCAGCGAGCCCCTGCACGCTTTGAACCAGGCCGCTAGCGCCCTGGGCCTACCCACCCAATCGGACACGGTAGAACAAGCATTGGCCGTTTGGACGGCGGCTTGGGCCTATGCTTGGATGCGGCCCGAGGGCCAAGTCCAGGCCACCTAAAATTGCGCGCTTCAGTCCAGCAAGCGGCCCCCAGAGCGCCGCGCGCATCACTCACCCATGCACAACCATCCTTCCCCCGAGCCTGACGCCCCAGCGGTGTTTATGCGCACCGTCAAAAGCTATGTTTTGCGCGCAGGCCGGGTAACCCATGGTCAGGCCAAAGCGGTGGAGGCGCTAGGGCCGCAGTTTTTGCTGCCCTACCGCCCCGCGCACGTTTCTTGGCCCGAGGCATTTGGCAACAGCCAAGCGCCAGGCAGCACCCGGCCCGTGGTGCTGGAAATCGGCTTTGGCATGGGCGAGGCTACGGCCCAGATAGCCGCCACCTTGCCAGGCACGGATTTTTTGTGCTGCGAGGTACACCAGGCCGGCGTGGGCGCCTTGCTTAAGCGCATAGGGCAAGACGGCTTGGGCAATATCCGCATTTGCGCGCATGACGCGGTGCAAGTGATCGAGCAGATGCTGCCCCCGTCCAGCCTGGACGGCATCCACATTTTTTTCCCGGACCCTTGGCACAAAACCAAGCACAACAAGCGCCGCCTGATTCAAGCGCCGCTGGTCGATAAATTGGCGCACCGCCTGAAGCCAGGCGGCTATTTGCATTGCGCCACCGACTGGCAGCCCTATGCGGAACAAATTTTGCAAGTACTAGAAGCCCAGCCCCTGCTGCACAACCCGGCGCGCAGCGCGCACCCCGGTTTGCAAGGCTACGCCCCCAAGCCGGACTACCGGCCATTGACCAAGTTTGAAAACCGGGGGCTCAAGCTCGGCCATGGTGTGTGGGATGTGGTTTGCCTGCGGCGCTAAGTTATGCGATTAGCCCCTGCGCTGCGCGACTTGCCCGCGCTTAATGGCGTAGGAGCAAGCCGGGTTGTCATAGCGCCAGCCCAGTGGGCCTGCGTGCTGGACTTTTTGCTAGCCCGCTTCCCGCATATCAGCGCAGAGGATTGGCAACAACGCTTGGCCCAAGGTCTGGTGCTGGGCGACGAGGGGCAGCCATTGCAAGCCGACACGCCGGCTACAGACGGCGGTTGGTTGTATTACTACAGGGCTGTCGAAAGCGAAACGGCAATCCCTTTCACACATCAGGTGCTGTACCGCGATGCGCACTTGTTGGTGGTGGACAAGCCGCATTTTTTGCCGGTCATCCCTTCGGGCCAATATTTGCAGCACACCTTGTTACTGCGCTTAAAACAAAGCTTAAACCTGCCAGACCTGGTGCCCATCCATCGCATAGACCGCGACACGGCCGGGCTGGTGCTGTTTTCGCTGCAAGCGGAAAGTCGCGATGCCTATAGCGCCTTGTTCAGAGAACGGCGGGTGGCAAAAACCTATGAAGCCGTTGCGCCTTTCGATGCCGCACTCGCTATGCCGCAGCGGCGCGAAAGCCGTATTCGCGTGGGCGCGCACTTTATGCAGCAAGCCGAAGTACCGGGGCCAGTGAATGCGATGACCGACATCGATGTGCTGGAAGTCTGCGGGCCCTGGGCGCGCTACCGCTTGCGACCTTTAAGCGGTCAGCGCCACCAGTTGCGCGTGCACATGATGGCGCTCGGGCTGCCCATCTTGAACGATGGCATTTATCCGCAGCTCACTCCTGAGGGCAGCAGCGACCCGGCCAAACCACTGCAATTGCTGGCCAAAAGCCTGGCCTTTGAGGATCCGGTCAGCCGGCGGCGCTTGGTGTTTGAAAGCCAGTTGCATCTGCTGCCCCTGCCCGCGGTTTAAGCGGAAATTTCCTCGGACAGCGCGAAAACCAGCGGCCCGTCTGCAATCGCTTGCAGCGGGTCGGCGGCGAACGGATTAGCACTGCTGCAACAGGTATATTGCGGGCCTGCCTTGACGGTGCACCGCCTTATGCGGCGCAGTACGCGCCGGCCATGCCTACCTGACCCCTCTGAGACCCACCTCCTTGTCCCCTGAAATCCAAGCCCCCGAGGCCGCCCCCAGCAACCCGCACAGCTGGGCGAAAAATGCTTTTGCCGCGTTTAGCCATGTGCTGCAAGCCACGCCGGGCTTTCGCCAGCGCGAAGGCCAGATCGCCATGGCGCAATGCGTGGCCGAGACGCTAAGCCGCGCCGACCTGGGCGACTGCGAGGACCCGCAGCGCGCAATCGCCGTCATCCAGGCCGGTACCGGCGTGGGCAAATCGGCGGCTTATGCCAGCACCGCGATTGCCATGGCCTTGCAGCGCAAAACCCGGGTGCTGATTTCTACTGCCACGGTAGCGCTGCAAGAGCAATTAATGCAAAAAGACCTGCCTGCCCTGGCCATAAGCATGGAGCAGCCCTTTGCTTTTGCCCTGGCCAAAGGACGCGGGCGCTATGTATGCAAGCTCAAGCTGGAACGCCTGGTAGGCAGCGGCGGCGCAGAGGATGATTTTTTTGAAGAAGATTTCCCGGCGGTGGCGCTCGCTACGGCCTCGCAGGAAGCCTTGGAAGAGCGGCGGTTTAGGCTGTATGAACACATGGCCGCCACGCTGGCGACAGGCCGCTGGGACGGCGACCGAGACAGCCTCAACGAAGCACCTGACCCGCAGGACTGGGCCACCGTAGCCGCAGAGCGGCACAGTTGTACCGTGCGCCATTGCCCGCGCTTTCGGGACTGCAGCTATTACCAGGCGCGCAACCGCCTGGCAGAGGCGCAGGTCATCGTCGCCAACCACGACCTGGTACTCGCTTCGCTGGGCATGAAAACCCTGCCCGAGTTGAACAACTGCCTGCTGGTGTTTGACGAAGCCCACCACCTGCCGGCGGTCGCTTTGGACCAGTTCAGCAGCGCTATGGAGCTGGCCAGTCTGCGCTGGTTGGACCGCTTGCCCAAGGTATTGCAAGACGTCAGCAAAGCTTTGATGCTGGATGTGGACCCGGACGTGAGTACCGTTAGCAGCCAGCTTAAAGCCACGCTGAACCAATTGGCGCGCTTGGTGCTGGACCTGGTGCACGCCAGCACCCAGGGGCAGGATGGCACGCTGCGTTTTGCCCATGGCCAGCTACCCGAGGCCCTGGTCGAACCGATGGCGCAAGTGCTAGCGCAGGCCACGGGATTGGCGCAGGCGCTGGACGCGCTGGGCACGCAAATCAAACAAATCGCCAAAGACGACCCGATGCAGGCGCTGCAATGCAGCCAGCAATACGCCAAGCTAGGGCCGCTGGCACCGCGACTAGGCGCTCTCACATCGACTGCCAGCCTATTGCTCGAACACGGCGAGCAGCCGCTGGCCAAATGGCTGCAATGCAAAAGTGAGGGCAGCTTTTTGCTCATCAGCGCCCACGCCTGTCCGATGGTGCCGGGCGATTTGCTGCGCCAGTTTGTCTGGAGCCAGGCCCGCGCGGCCATACTGACCTCGGCGTCGCTGACCAGTTGCGGCAGTTTTGACTATTTTTTGCAGGAATGCGGGCTCTCGGGCAAGCCAGAGGTGCAGGCGCTGGAAGTCTCCAGCCCCTTTGACTACGCCACACAAGGCACGCTAACGGTAGTGCACACCATGGCCGACGCGAAAAACGTGCAGGCCTATACCGGCGAAGTGGTGGAATACCTGATGCAAGATTTGGCGCAAGTGGCGCATGGCGCCTTGGTTTTATTCACCTCGCGAGCGCAAATGCGCGCCGCCACCGACGCGATTCCAGCACCCATGATCAACAGCATCTTGGTGCAGGGCAGTAGCTCACGCACGCGCTTGCTGGCCGCGCATATGGCGCGGGTGGAGGCCGGTTTGCCGTCCATTATTTTTGGATTGCAATCCTTTGGCGAGGGCCTGGATTTGCCGGGCCGTTTGTGCGAAACCGTGTTCATCACCAAGCTGCCCTTTGCGCCTCCGTCCGAGCCGGTGGACGAGGCGCGCGCCGAGTGGCTACGCCGCATGGGGCGCGACCCATTCAATGAACTGGTGATCCCCGCCACTGGCATCAAGCTGCTGCAATGGACGGGCCGCGCGATTCGCACCGAAGAAGACCGTGCCCAAGTCATTTGCTACGACAAGCGCCTGAGCGAACAGGCCTATGGCCGGCGCATGCTGCAAGGCCTGCCACCCTACCGCTTGTTGCAGCGCAAATAGGAAATTGGCACGCGTAAAAAAACCGGCCTAGAGGGGCCGGTTTTTTGTTGGGGCAGTCGGTGATTAACGGATAACTGCAATAGTGTCTAGCTTGCCACCGCGCACTGTCTTCATGGTCAATGCACCATTCAAAATGTCGCCTTTGGCATCAAAGGAAATTGCGCCCGTAACGCCCTCGAAGTTCTGAGTTGCGGCCAAAACAGGCAGGTATTTCGCCGGATCGGAAGAACCAGCCTTGACCATTGCGGCGACCATCAACTTCACGCTGTCATACACGTAGGGTGCATAGACTTGGACATCCGCATTGAACTTGGCCTTGAACTTGGCCTCAAATTCGTTTTTGGATTTTTCGTATTTGCTGCCTTTCTCTACGCCGCCAGCTTCCGCGCAATAAACTTGGTTGTCCGCAATCGCGTCACCGCCGAGCTTGACCAACTCTGCCGAGCAGATGCCGTCACCACCCATGAACTTGGCATTGATGCCCAAGGATTTCATCTGGCGCAGCATCGGGCCTGCAACCGCATCCATACCGCCAAAGAACACCACATCAGGCTTTTTGCCTTTGATGGTGGTCAAGATGGCGTTGAAGTCAGTTGCTTTATCGGTGGTGAACTCCTTGGCAACAACACTGCCGCCGGCTGCCACCACTGCCTTGCTGAACTCCTCAGCAACGCCTTGGCCGTAAGCGGTGCGGTCATCAATCACCGCAATAGCTTTGCCTTTGAGCGTGTTGACAGCGTACTTGCCCAAAGTGCCACCCAATTGGGTGTCATCAG
>JAEMRG010000084.1 GCA_016463455.1 Rhodoferax sp. | reverse complement strand
GAGTCTTTGGTGGACGCCATCAAGCGCGCCACCGATGTGATGATCGCTGGCAAAGTCGCTGTGGTAGCCGGTTACGGCGACGTAGGCAAGGGCTCTGCGCAAGCATTGCGCGCCCTGTCGGCCCAAGTCTGGGTGACGGAGATCGACCCGATCAACGCCTTGCAAGCGGCCATGGAAGGCTACAAAGTCGTGACCATGGAATACGCCGCCGACAAAGCTGATATTTTCGTGTCCGCCACCGGCAACAAAAACGTCATTACCTACAAGCACATGGAGGCCATGAAAGACCAGGCTATCGTTTGCAATATCGGTCACTTTGACAATGAGATTGACGTGGAATCCCTGTCCAAGTGCAAGTGGGAAGAGATCAAGCCCCAGGTGGACCATGTGATCTTCCCAGCCAAAGGCAAAGCCCCTGGCAAGCGCATCATCTTGCTGGCTAAAGGCCGTTTGGTGAACCTGGGTTGCGGCACCGGCCATCCCAGCTTTGTCATGTCTGCGAGTTTTGCCAACCAGACGATCGCCCAGATTGAGCTGTTCACCAAGCCCAAGGAATACAAAAACGGCAAGGTCTATGTGTTGCCTAAGCACTTGGACGAGAAAGTGGCCCGCCTGCACCTGAAGAAAGTCGGCGCCATGCTGACCGAGCTGAGCAAAGAGCAGGCCGATTACATCGGCGTGAGCAAGGCCGGCCCCTACAAAGCGGATAGCTACCGGTATTGATGCGCCACTGAATGCGCATTGACCAATTGCTGGTGCACCGCCAGCATGCCAGCACCCGTTCGCAGGCGCAGCGCCTGATAGCCGATGGGGTTCTGTGGCAGCAAGGGGACACGTGGAAACGCGTCCTCAAAAATGGCGACGAGGTCCCAGAGGACGCGCCGCTCAAGCTGCTCAATACCGCAGAGGCGCGCTATGTGTCGCGCGGTGGTCTCAAGCTCGAGGCCGCCTTGGCGCAAGTGCAATTGGACGTCAGCGGCATGGCATGTCTGGATGTGGGCCAGTCCACCGGGGGCTTTACCGACTGCTTGTTGCAGCACGGCGCGGCATCTGTTGTGGGCGTGGACGTAGGTAGCGCGCAATTGCATCCGCAATTGCGCACCGACCCGCGCGTGCTCTGTGTGGAAAAAGTCAATGCGCGTGCTTTGACGGCTGACGATTTGCTGCAAGCCTACGAGGACAGCATCGGCGAGCAAGGTGTGTTTGATAGTGAGGGGAGCCCTGACGATACGGACCAAGCGGTGCACACCTTTGCACCCTCCTTTGACCTGATCGTGGCGGACTTGTCCTTTATCTCGCAAACCCTGGTCTTGCCCGCTGTGCTCGCGCTGCTCAAGCCGGGCGGACGCTTGCTCACCCTGGTCAAGCCGCAGTTTGAACTGCAGCCCGGCCAGGTCGGCAAAGGCGGCATTGTCAAAGACGCATCTTTGTATGTTTTTGTGGAGCAGCGCTTACGTGAAGCCTGCGCTGCACTTGGCCTGGTGGTCACTGCGTGGTTCGACTCGCCCATCGCGGGCGGGGATGGCAACCGCGAGTTCTTTATTTGCGCCCGGCATCCGGGACTTGACACACTTTCAAAATGAGAACGCCATGTTTTCTACCCCACGGGTTCCAGTCAGTCTGGAATTCTTTCCTCCCAAGACAGTGGAAGGCGCTGACAAACTGCGCGTAGTGCGCCAGCAACTTTCGGTTCTACAAGCGCGTTTTTGCTCCGTCACCTACGGTGCCGGTGGCTCCACCCAGGAGGGCAGCCTGCGCACCGTGGCCGAGCTTGCAAAGGAAGGCGAACGCGCGGCGGCGCACTTCACTTGCATCCATGCCACACACGACTTGGTGCGCGCCCATTTGCAAACTCTGCAAGCCATGGGGGTGCGCCATTTGGTGGCCTTGCGCGGCGATTTACCGCCTGACTATGTGCCCGGCGATTTTCCGTATGCCAGCGATTTGGTGGCCTTTGTGCGCCGCGAGACCGGCAACGACTTCCATATCGAAGTGGCCTGCTACCCCGAAACCCACCCGCAGGCGGCGTCCCCGCAGGATGACGTGAAAGCCTACGCCGCCAAGGTGCGCGCCGGGGCCGATTCGGCTATCACCCAGTACTTTTACAACGCCGATGCCTACTTCCGCTTTATCGAGGAAACCTCGGCTTTGGGGCTGAATATTGATGTGGTGCCGGGCATCTTGCCGATTGCCAACACCGGCCAGTTACTGCGCTTTTCGGCGGCCTGCGGCGCGGAAATCCCACGCTGGATACACCAGCGCTTGGAAAGCTTTGGAGAGGACATGGTCTCGGTGCAAGCCTTCGGGCTGGAGGTGGTGAGCCGCTTGTGCGAGCGATTGCTGGCCGGTGGCGCGCCGGGTTTGCATTTCTACACGCTTAACCAGAGCGCCCCAACGCTGGCGATTTGCAATGAACTGGGGATACTTCAGTGCGCGCCGCAGCGCTAAGCGGGGGCCTGTAAGCTCAAACCGTAACCGGTTTGGTTTTCCATATCTCGCGGGCGTACTGCTCAATCGTGCGATCCGCTGAAAACGGGCCCATGGCTGCGATGTTATGCAGGGTCTTGAGCGCCCAGGCATCCGGGTCGCGGTAGGCGGCATCAGCGGCGTCTTGGGCGGCGGCGTAGCTGGGGTAATCGGCCAGCAAAAGGTAGTGGTCGCCCCAGTTCACTAGCGCGTCATAAATGTTTTGATAGCGCTTTGGCTCGGTGGGGCTGAAGGCCCCGTCGCGGATCGCCAGCAGCACCTGCTCCAGTTCCGGACAGGCATCCAAAGCCTGGCGCGGCTGGTACCCCGCAGCGCGGGTGGCCGCGACTTCGGGCGTGGTCAGGCCAAAGATAAAAATATTGTCTTCACCCACGCCATCGAGAATTTCTACATTCGCTCCGTCCAGCGTACCGATGGTCAAGGCACCATTGAGCGCGAGCTTCATGTTGCCGGTGCCGGATGCCTCCGTCCCCGCTGTAGAAATCTGCTCGGACAAGTCCGCAGCCGGGATGATGCGTTCGGCCAGGCTGACGCTGTAATTGGGGATGAAGACAATTTTGAGCTTGTCGCCCACGCGCGCGTCATTGTTGACCGTTGTGGCAAGGTCGTTGATGAGTTGGATGATGAGCTTGGCCATATGGTAGGCCGAGGCCGCTTTTCCGGCAAAGACGACCACGCGCGGCAGCACATTGGCCTCTGGATCGCGCAGGATGCGCTGGTAGCGCGCAATCACATGCAATACATTTAGAAGCTGACGCTTGTATTCGTGGATGCGCTTGACCTGCACATCAAACATGGCGTGTACCGGCAACTGCAGCCCCAGGTTGGTCTGCACCCAGTCTGCCAGCCGCTGCTTGTTGGCGCGTTTAACATCTTGCAGCGCTTTGATCAGCGCTGGCTGATGCGCCAGCGGTGCCAAGCCACTGAGTTGGGTCAGGTCACGCCGCCAGCCGGTGCCAATATATTTGTCAAGCACCCCCGCCAGTGCCGGATTGGCCTGTGCCAACCAGCGGCGCGGCGTGATGCCGTTGGTTTTATTGTTGAAGCGCGCTGGCCACAGCTGCGCAAATTCGGAAAATATCGATTGCTGCATCAGCGCCGAATGCAGGGCAGAAACCCCGTTGATAGAGTGGCTCGCCACCACCGCCAAATAGGCCATACGCACCCTGCGCTCGCCCTGCTCGTCCACCAAAGAGACGCGCTCCAAGAGTTCAGGCCCAGCTCCCTGCGCAGCCAGATCGCTGAGAAAACGCGCGTTGATGTCCAAGATGATTTTTAAATGGCGCGGCAGTATGCGTCCGAACATTTCCACCGGCCAAGTTTCCAAGGCCTCGTGCATCAGCGTATGGTTGGTGTACGAGAAAACCCCTTGGCACAGCGTCCAGGCCTGATCCCAAGGCAGACCATGCTCGTCCAGCAGCAGGCGCATCAGCTCGGGGATGGCCAGCACCGGGTGGGTGTCGTTGAGGTGAATGCTGACCTTGGCGGGCAGGTCTTTGAAATCCGTATGTGTCTGGAGGTAGCGGCGCAGCAAGTCCTGCACGCTGGCGCTAACGAAGAAGTATTCCTGGTGCAAGCGCAACTCTCGGCCGGCCGGCGTGGAGTCGTCCGGGTAGAGGACACGGCTGACATTTTCCGAGTGATTTTTGCTCTCTACCGCAGCAAAATAATTGCCCCGGTTGAAAGCGCCGAGGTCGATTTCGTGGGTGGCCTTGGCCGACCATAGACGCAGCGTGTTGGTGGCTTGCGTGTCGTAGCCGGGGATGATGGTGTCGTAGGCCATGGCCTGCACCTCGTGCGCGCTAATCCACTGGCAGCTGCCATGTGCTTGCAGCACATGGCCGCCGAACTGCACGCGGTACACCACCTCGGGCCGCGCGAATTCCCAGGGGTTGCCCTGGGTCAGCCAGTAGTCAGGCACCTCCACCTGGCGGCCGTCCACAATGGTCTGGCGGAACATGCCATAGTCATACCGAATGCCGTAGCCATAACCTGCGATATTGAGGGTAGCCATAGCGTCCAGAAAGCAGGCCGCTAAACGTCCCAATCCGCCGTTGCCCAAGGCCGCATCGGGCTCGAGCTCACTGATGGCGGCCATGTCCACCCCGAAATCCAGCAAGGCCTGCTGCACCCGGGCGCGTAAGCCCAGCGCCAGCAGCGCGTTACCAAAGGTGCGCCCCACCAAAAACTCCATAGACAAGTAGTACACCCGCTTGGAGTCCTGGGCGTACTGGGCTCGGGTAGTTTTCATCCAGCGCTCGATCAACTGGTCACGCACTGCGTAGGCCGCTGCGTTGAGCCAATCCTGCGCGCTCGCCGCCTGGGGGTCTTTTCCCACGCTGAACATCAGCTTGTTGGCAATCGCACGTTTGAGCGACTCCAGATCCCGCTTGGGGCTGTCGAAGGGGAAAGTAGCTTGTGGAGAGGTCAAATCTGAGAAATTCATGAGTAATGGGCGAGTGAAACTAGGACGTTGAAATAAGTGATGCGTACAGATCACGGTATTGCCGTGCGCTGTCCTCCCAGCTGGATGCAATTCGCATGCCGTTGTGGCGGACCCGATTCCAGTCCGCCCGCCTTCGGTACAGCGCAAAGGCACGGCGCAGGGCGCGCCGGTAGGGTGTGCTGTCAAAAGCGTCGAACACAAAACCGGTGGCGCTGCTGTCTTCCATAGTTTCCAGGTCGGTGTCCACCACGGTATCTGCCAGGCCGCCGATACGGCGTACCAATGGCAGGCTGCCGTATTTTAGTCCGTAGAGTTGGGTCAGCCCGCAGGGTTCAAAGCGCGAGGGCACAAGCGTCACGTCACTGCCGCCGAAAATGCGGTGCGCCAGCGCTTCGTCATAGTCCAGCCGCACCGCCATCCGGCCAGGGTAGGCCCGCGCTTGCGCAGAAAGCGCATGTTCCAGGGCGGCATCGCCGCTGCCCAGCACCAGCAATTGGCCACCCCCACCGACAATTTCCTCGATCCCTTCCAGCACCAGTGGCAGCCCTTTTTGTTCGGTGAGGCGGCCTACCAGGGTGAACAAGGGTGCATCGGGCAGCAGGTCCAAACCGGTCTCTGCTTGCAAGTGCGCTTTATTGAGGGCTTTGCCGGTCATTTTGCGAACATCGAAGGTGTGGGCAAGCAGGGCATCGCACTTTGGATCCCAGACGCTGTTGTCCACGCCGTTCAAAATACCGCTGAGCTGCGCGGCCCGACCGCGCAGCAATCCGTCCAAGCCGAAGCCCTGCTCCAGGGTCTGGATTTCGCGGGCATAGCTAGGGCTTACGGTGCTGAGGTGGTTTGCATAGACCAGGGCAGCTTTCATAAAAGAAACCTGCCCGTAAAACTCCAGCCCACCCACACTGAAGGCACTGGCGGGCAAGCCCAGATCGGAAAAACAGCCCGCGTCAAAGCAGCCCTGGTAGGCCAGGTTGTGGATGGTAAACAAAGAGGGAACCCGGTGCGGGCTGTCCCACAAGGCCAGGCAAGCGGGCGCCAGCCCGGCATGCCAGTCATGGCAATGCACCACTTGGGGACTCCAAGCGCTATCCAAACCGTAGGCCAGGTGCGCCGCGCCCCAACCCAGTGCAGCAAAACGCCGGTGGTTGTCGGCGTAAGCGTGTTGCTGCGCGTCGTGGTAGGGGTTGCCAGGCCGGTCATACAGGCCCGGCGCAATCAGTACATAAGCCTTCAGCGCCTGCCCTGCAGTACCCAATCCCGGCCAATGCCCCAGAACCACCTCGATGCGCTCGCCCCACGGGGTGGTGAAATGGCCGATGGCCTGCGCGTCATGCAAGGCATCACAAACCGCAGGGAAGCCCGGCAACAATGGCCGGACATCGCAACCCTGTGCGCCCAGCGCCGCGGGCAGGGCGCCTGCCACATCGGCCAAGCCGCCGGTTTTGAGCAAGGGGAATAGTTCGGAGCTGACTTGAAGAATACGCATGCACAAAACCCGGGACGGACCGGTTAGGAGGAGCTTAACGCGCTGAGCATAGCGCTGGTAATCAGGACCACACCATTGTCGGTGCGCTCAAAACGTGCCGCATCCAGCGCGGGGTCTTCGCCGACAACCAGGCCTTCTGGCAGTTCGCAGCCCCGGTCCACCACAATTTTGCGCAAACGGCAGCCCCGCCCCACCGTCACGTCGGGTAAAAAAACAGCCTGGTCGATCTCGCAAAACGAATGCACCCGAACGCCGAAAAACAAGACTGAATTGCTCACCACCGAGCCCGAGACAATGCAACCGCCCGAGACCATGGTGTTGATCGCCTGCCCGTGCTTGCCCAGGGCGTCCTGGACAAACTTGGCCGGCGGGAGTTGGCGCTGGTAGGTCCAGATTGGCCAACTGGTGTCATAAATGTCCAGCGCCGGCGTGACGGATGCGAGGTCTAGATTAGCCTCCCAAAATGCGTCTATCGTGCCCACGTCACGCCAATAGGGCTCAGTTTCCTGCGTGGACGACACACAGGACATGGAAAACGGATGGGCAATTGCACGACCCTCCTCCACCACGCGCGGAATCACATCTTTTCCAAAATCGTGGCTGGACGAGGCGTTTGCCAGATCTTCTTCGAGTACGCGGTACAGATACGCGGCGTTGAAGATGTAAATCCCCATACTGGCCAGCGCCACATCCGGCTTACCCGGCATGGGCTGCGGCTGCTCGGGCTTTTCAGCAAAGCTGACGATGGTGCGTGACGCTTCAACGGCCATGACCCCGAATGCGCTGGCTTCCTGCAGCGGCACTTCGATGCAGCCCACCGTGCAATCCATGCCGCTGTCCACATGGTCTTTGAGCATCAGCGAGTAATCCATTTTGTACACATGGTCACCGGCCAGGATGACCACGTACTCGGGCTTACTACTTTGGATGATGTCCAGATTTTGGTAAATCGCATCGGCTGTACCGCGGTACCAGTGCTCGTCGCTCAGTCTTTGTTGGGCCGGTAAAAGGTCCACCATCTCGTTGAGCTCGGCGCGCAAAAAACTCCAGCCACGCTGCATGTGGCGCAACAGCGAATGCGATTTGTACTGGGTGATGACACCAATACGCCGGATGCCGGAGTTAACACAGTTGGACAGGGCGAAGTCAACAATGCGGAACTTTCCGCCAAAATACACCGCCGGCTTGGCACGCTTATCGGTCAGCTGCTTGAGGCGGGAACCACGTCCACCGGCCAGCACCAAGGCGATCGTGCGGCGCACGAGCATATGGGGTTGCATGGCGGACTTGTGGGCGGCATCTCTGGTGTGCATAGGGTCGCTCCTAAGGGGGTACTTATTGCGTTGCTGTCGGTGCTGCGCTGGCAAGCCACAAACTCCCCGGCGGCAGCACTTCAACAGTTTCCAAGCGTCTATTAGGGCTGGCGCCGCCCGCCGTGTCAATCAGAAGAAACCACACCCCCGGCGGCAGCACACAAGGCATCGGATCGGACGCGCCATTGCACAGCAGCAGGCAACTGGCATAAAGCGCATTGTTTTGGTGCGCACTGCCCATTGCGTGGGCCCAGTCGAGCTGCACGGCCAGCGTCTGGCGCGCCGGGTCGTTCCAATCCTCGGGACG
>JAEMRG010000369.1 GCA_016463455.1 Rhodoferax sp. | reverse complement strand
GCATCGGATATTGCATTGGCTCCGGGTGACAGCTCGCTGAGCAAAAGCGCGGCTAAAGGTTCGGCATCCGCGATCTTGCGTGCTATGCGAACACCTTCGACCTGTAGGGCGAGATCCTGCGGATCTGACAGGTAATTGGGATCAATAACTGGCGCATCCAATGGGTCGCAGGATCGCAGGTGAACCTGCCCTCTGCTGCGCGGGCGGCACGCTTGCACAGTAATGGCCATGGCAGGCGCAACACCACGGGCCGCTATGGGCACCGGCGTTTGCGGCATAACGAAAAACTGGAGGTCGATCCCAAATTCGCTGAGAGCTTCCGTCCGTTTCACAAACAATCCACCCTCGGCCAGGATGCTAGTGGGCGCAGAAGCAATTGGCTCTTTCAGCGCAAACACGACGGGCGTCTGCAAGTGATCGCACATATTCATACCCACCGCAGGCAGGGCATGACGCACCTTGATGCCGTGCCTTTGCAAAGTAAGCGGGTCGCCGACTCCAGACAGCATCAAGAGCTTGGGCGTGTCGATGGCACCTGCACTCAAAATAATCTCTTGCTTGGCATAGATGCGCCGCCGCTGCAATCCGTCCCAAATATCTACGGCGGCAGCCCGGTCACCTTCAAAGTGAATTTGCAATGCTCTTGCACCTTCAACCACATGCAGGTTAGGGCGCCCCATGGCCGGTTCTAGGTAGGCTTTCGCCGTGCTACAGCGTTCACCATCGCGAATCGTGGTGTGGTAGAGCCCTACGCCATCTAACTGCGCACCGTTGAAGTCATGGTTGGGGCGGTGGCCACACGCTACAGCGGCATCGATGAATGCTTGCGTGATCGGGTTGGTGGAAGTCTGTGCCGAAACGGTCAAGGGGCCGCCGGAACCGTGCAAGGCTGAAGGGCCAAGAACATGGTCCTCTAGTCGCTTGAAATAAGGTAGTACATCTTCCCAGCCCCACCCCGGATTACCTAAGTTGCGCCAATGGTCAAAGTCCATGGGATCACCGCGCATCGCAATCATTGCGTTAATGGCGCTGGTGCCGCCCAGCGCTTTGCCACGGGGATAGGGGATGGCCCGCAGCCCCAGACCCGCTTGCAGTTTGGTGGAATATGCCCAGTTTTCGGCATCATCCCAAATCAGCGGCCATTGGTTGGGCTGACGGACGTGTGAAGACTGCGCTTGTCGGCCCGCCTCGATCAGCACCACGCGCCGGTTCGGGTCTTCTGATAGACGCGCAGCCAAGACACAACCCGCCGACCCGGCACCGACGATCAAAATATCTGCTACGTCGTTCATGACAACTCCCGTGCGTCGTTAATGATAAAAACATGCATCATTAGATGCCTACGAAATTGGCAAGCAGGGAAATCGACTTCAATCCCTTTCACCCTGCTGTAACGTTCTGACAGGTTGCGAAATGCGTTCCATCAACTACACGGCGCGCGCCCTCTTAGTGAGATGTATGGCACCTTACAACGTATTTAAGCCGGCATGGCACAGATGCTCGAATAGTAGTTACTTAATTGGCTTCTTGCCATATGGCTCGCACTTGAATAGACAATCGCCGCGGGAACCCTGCTATGGCTACCAGGTTGCTCAAAGGGGTGAGCGCTGTCACTACTTGGGGCTGTTCCAGCCCGGTTCTGCGCTGTCGATCTCCAAGTCAGCTTCATCGATTTCTCAGTGACTGACATTGGGCGTATTGAATAGAGAAATTACAAACACGCCCGATAGCCCCAGATATGACACCAACTCCAGCTGCCGTTTAGCACCAGGCCTCAGGCCCGCTGCACCCCATCCACGTAACACCAGCGTCCTTCTTGGAGCACAAATCGGCTGCGCTCGTGCAGGCGCCAAGCGCTCGCGCCTGCGGGTTTAAAGCGGGCTACAAATTCAACTTCGGCTTCGGTCGGGCTAATGGCTTTCGATTTGCGTACTTCCAAGCCCAACCACTTTCCCGTGGTGTCAAAGCTCACTTGCGCGGGGCGGGTACTGGCGTGCCAGGTGGCCAGCAAATAGCTTTCGCGCTGCAACACAAAAGCGCTGTAA
>JAEMRG010000083.1 GCA_016463455.1 Rhodoferax sp. | reverse complement strand
AGCACGCGGGCCAGCACAAACATCAGGTCGGACAAGCGGTTGAGGTACTGGCGCGGGGCATCTTTTAAAGCCTCTTCATTGCCCAGCGCCACCACCGCGCGTTCGGCGCGGCGCGCCACGGTGCGGCACACATGCGCCATCGATGCAGCGCGGTTGCCTGCGGGCAAGATGAACTCTTGCAGTTGGGGCAGGTTTTCGTTGTATTGCGCCAAAGCCTGGTCCAGCGCCATCACCGCTTCGGGCTTGAGCAATTCAAAACCGGGAATCGATAATTCGCCGCCCAGGTTGAACAACTGGTGTTGGACCTCGACCAGGACGCTGCGCACGCTCTCGGGCATGGCTTCGCACAAGAGCACGCCGATGTGGCTGTTGAGTTCATCGACCTCGCCCATGGCATGCACGCGCAAGCTATTTTTGGAGACGCGCGAGTTATCGCCCAGACCGGTGGTACCGCCGTCGCCGGTGCGGGTGGCAATTTGTGTCAAACGTTGTCCCATGGGGTGTTCTTTCGGTGGTTTAGATGCAAAATTTATAGGGTACGCCCGGCTTAGGCGCGTCAGTCATGGGCATAGGCAAAAGGGCATTGGTAGATCCAGACCATTTTGCCATTGGGCGCTTGGTAGCGGGCTTTTTCTACCAGGTCGTGTGCCTGAAAATCCAGGCTTACCAAGTAAGCACCGGGGCGCAATTGCTTGGCTGCTTTGGCCACTGCACGCGGCATGCTTTCCGGGCGCTGAAAGGCATAGACCATGTCGTAGCCGGACCAGTCGGCCTCCCAAATATCGGCACGGCGTATGCGCGCCCAGGGCAAGCGCAGAGCGCACCACCAGCGCAGCACCACGCTCCACTCCAAACCAAAAAACTGCGCTTGCGGATAGGCCAGTCGCAAGGCGCGCAAACCATGGCCTAGACCGCAACCCGCGTCTACTACTTTAGCGCCCACCGGCAGCGGCGCATGCGTGGGCAGTTCCAGCAAAGCCTTGGCCGGCGTGGGAAACAAGGGCGCGTCTGACCAGGCATTGACCGGGTACACCAAGAGCATGATGGCCAGCGGCAGCAGCCACATCCAACTGGGCAAATCGCCGGGGCCCAGCACTTGCAAACTCAGCGCAAAGGAGATCGGAAAACCCCCGGCAATAAAGAGCTTGCGCCACCAGCTGTTGCCCCAGACGCTGAGTAATACACCCACCGCCGCCGCCAGCACCAGTGTCCACACCGGTGGCCAGCCTTCGCTATTCAGATACCGGAACAAAACCCAGCTTGCGCCCCAGGACAAAAAAGCCGGCGCCGGCCAAGGCGGCGCTTTGCGCCAGCCGCTGGTGGCCGTGGGCTCGGGCGGGGTGTTGAACACGGCTTAGCGTTCCGCTTGCGGGGACAGGCGCTCTACCAGGCCATTGAGCGCATCGAGCGAGCCAAACTGGATCACCATTTCGCCCATATCTTCCATGCGGCCATTGCGTTTGACGCGTTTTTTAATGCGAATCTCCACCTCAGCGGCGAGCGTATCCGACAGTTCTTCCTCCAGGCGCTTCAAGTCGCGGGACTTTTCTTTTTTCGGTTTGGCCGAGGTGAGTGTGAATTCGGCGCCCAGTTTTTTCACCAAACTTTCGGCTTCGCGCACCGACAGTTTTTTTCCGACAATCTGATTAGCGGCGGATATTTGTGTTGCCTTGTCCAAGGCAAGCAAAGCGCGTGCATGGCCCATGTCCACATCACCGGCCATCAACATGGCTTGTACCGGTTCGGCCAGTTGCAAGAGGCGCATCAGGTTGCTGGCCGCGCTGCGCGAACGCCCTACCGATTGGGCGGCAGCTTCATGCGTGAGGCCAAATTCTTTGATCAGGCGTTGCAGGCCTTGCGCTTCTTCCAGCGGGTTCAGGTCTTCGCGCTGCATGTTTTCAATCAGCGCCATGGCGGCGGCGGCCTGGTCGGGCACATTGCGCACCAGCACCGGTACCGCATCCAAACCGGCCAGGCGCGCAGCGCGGAAACGGCGCTCACCGGCGATGATTTCATACAGCGGCTTATCGCCGCGTGCCGGTTGCACGGCCAGCGCTTGTTCACTGCTCAGTTGGCGCACCAAGAGCGGCTGCATGATGCCCTGGGCCTTGATGCTTTCAGCCAACTCGTACAAAGCGCCTTCGTCCATATGGGTACGCGGCTGGTATTGGCCGGCAACCAAGTCGTCCAGCGCCAGGGTCACTGGCAATGCGTTTTCGTCTGCTGCGCCGGCTACCTTGTCCTGCACTGTAGGGCCGAGCAAGGCCTCCAGGCCCATGCCCAGGCCTTTGGGTTTTTTAGTTGCCATGCGGGTAGTCCTTTGTTTCCAATAGTTGCGTAAGGTGTGCGTGTCCCTCGGGCCAGTCGCCTAGGCCCGAGTCCGCGTTAATGTGTCCGGCCATGCCGTAATCGATGCAGCGTGCGCCCCAGGCTGCGGCCATGGCGCTGGCACGGGCAAAGCTGCAAAACGGGTCGTTTTGGCTGGCGAATAAAACGCTGGGGAAAGGCAGGGCCTGCAGGGTCACTGGCGCCCAGCTAGACAGCAGTGGCCGCAAGTCGTCGCGCTCTGCATCTCCCGGCGCGACCAGCAAGGCGGCGCGCACTTTTGCTGTGTTGCGCGAATGGGCGGCCCAGCTGGCCACCAGCAAACAGCCCAGGCTATGCGCCACCATCACGCAGGGCTGACTCTGGCTGAGCACGGCTTCTTCGAGCTGCGCCATCCAGTCGCCGCGCAGGGGCCGCATCCAATCGTGTTGCTGCACCCGCATGTAGCCATAGCGCGCTTCCCAACGGCTTTGCCAGTGGTCAGGGCCCGAGTTTTGCCAGCCGGGCAAGAGCAATACCTGTTCGTGCATCGGCGCTTACTTCATGGTGGGAATGCGGCGGATCATTTCTTCCGCAAAAGCCACAAAAGCCTGCGCGCCTTTGGACGCCGGATCAAAAGCCACGCCGGGCAAACCATAGCTGGGCGCTTCGGCCAGGCGGACATTGCGCGGAATCACGCTGTCAAACACCTTTTCGCCGAAGTGCGCCTTGAGCTGGTCACTCACCTGTTGCTGCAAGGTAATACGCGGATCAAACATCACCCGCAATAAGCCGATAATTTTTAATTCGTCATTTAAATTGGCTTTAACTTGCTTGATGGTGTTGACCAGATCGGTCAGGCCTTCGAGGGCAAAGTATTCGCATTGCATGGGCACGATCACGCCATGGGCGCAACACAAACCGTTGAGCGTCAGCATGGACAGCGAGGGCGGGCAGTCTATGAGCACAAAGTCATACTGCTCTTTAACCTCTGCCAAAGCGGCTTTGAGGCGCCGTTCGCGGCGCTCTAGCTCCACCATCTCGACTTCGGCACCAGCCAATTCACGGTTGGCACCCAGAATGTCGTAGCTGCATTTGGCGGCGATCAGTTTGTCGCTGCGCGTTATCGCCTGGGCCATGGTGGCCGATTCGAGCAATACGTCATAGACCGATAGCTTTAGGGTGCGCTTGTCCACGCCCGAGCCCATGGTCGCGTTGCCTTGCGGATCCAGGTCCACCATCAGCACGCGCTGGCCTTGCAGCGCCAAACCAGCAGCCAGGTTGACGGTGGTAGTGGTTTTGCCGACACCACCTTTTTGGTTGGCAACACAAAATATCTGGGCCATGGGCTGTCTCAATTCATTCGTTCAAAAATTCGGAGCTTCAGAGGCGCGGCGCTGCAACAAACCGGGCGGCTACTGCGACACCACTAACTTGACGCCAAAGCCAATCAAGACCACGCCGGCCAACTTTTCCAGCGCCTGGCTGATCTTTGGGCTGGCGCGCAGTCGCTCGGCAAAGTAGTAAGTCAGCAGTGTGGCGGCCAGACCGTACAAAAAAGTGAGCGCAGCAATAGTCGCCGCCATAAAGCCATAGGTGAGCACGCCCTGCTGGCGCAGCGGGTCGACAAACAGTGGGAAAAAGGCCATGTAAAACAGAATTGCTTTAGGGTTCAGCAAAGTAATGAAAAATCCTTGGCGCAAAAACTGGCTGGGCCGAATCTCGATGGGCGAAGGCGCACCGGGCTTGGCAAACAACATATAAGCGCCCAGCCAAGCCAGGTAGGCTGCGCCCACCCATTGCACCAAATGAAACGCTGTCGGGTAGTTGCTGAGCAAAGCGGCCACACCGGCCACCGCCATCCACATCAAAGCCTGGTCACCCAAAATCACTCCGAGAGTGGCGGCCAAGCCGCCGCGCATGCCACCTTTGCTGGTAGAAAGCACCAGCGCCAAATTGCCCGGCCCGGGGATGAAAAGAAAAATCAGGACGGCAGCAACAAAAGTGCCGTAATCGGTGACGCCTAGCATCGCAAACCTTAAGGAAGCAAGGGGGCGAGTTTACGTGATCGCGTGTTTCACGTGAAACAGGGACTGACTATGGACCAGATTCAGCGCCTGTACCGGCCCTACTTAGGCGCTTTTGCGGCGCAACCAAACAATGCAGCGCTGGGCATCGAGCCCCGGGACCTGCAAAGCTTGCACCTGAAAGGCCTGCACTTGCGGCGGCAAGGCCTGGATTTCTTCATCCGGGGTCTTGCCTTTCATCGCCATCCAGAGCCCCCCGGGTAACAAAGCCTGGTCCGACCCGGCCACCAAGTCCGGCAAAGAAGAAAAAGCGCGGGCGCTGACCACCTGGTAAGCGGCGCCCAACTTTTCCACCCGCGCATGCAATCCGCGCACATTGGCTAGGCCCAGGCTTAGCGTCGCTTGCTGGATAAAGCTGGCCTTCTTGGCCACGGTGTCCACACAATCGACCTGTACATCCGGCAAACAGATCGCCAACACCAAACCCGGCAAACCAGCCCCCGAGCCTACGTCCAGCAAGCGTATCGGGTCAGGAAAGGCCAGGGTTGCCAATTGCGCACGCAACGGCGCGACCACGGCCAGGCAGTCCAAAAGATGGTGGCTAAGCATAGCTTGCGGGTCGCGCACCGCCGTCAGGTTATAGACCTGGTTCCATTTCTGCAGCAGCGCTAGGTAGTCCAGCAAGGCCTGGCGCTGGGCGAGCTTAAGGTCTAAATCCAGCGCATCCAGCCCCGCGTCCAAGCCTGCCGCCAGGCTAATGCTCACTGCACCGCCTCGGCCGCGGCCTGTGGCGGCTTGGTGGCAAATTCGCGGAAGTTGCCTTTTTTCAGGTGAATAAGCAAAAGCGAGATCGTCGCCGGGGTGATGCCGGACATGCGCGAGGCCTGACCCAGGGTCTCGGGGCGCTGCTTGTTCAGACGCTGGCGCGCTTCGATGCTCAGCGCCGAGACCTGCATATAGTCGAGGGTTTCAGGCAGGCGCAGGTTTTCATAATGCGCGGCACGGCCCACGTCCTCTTTTTGCCGGTCGATATAACCGGCGTACTTGATGGCAATCTCCACCTGCTCGATGACGCTTTGCACAAACACATCCTGCGCCGGGGCCGCCACCAGTCCATCGCCATGCCCTGCCGTCAATGGCAAATCCGGGTTAGCAAAGCGCCCATCGGCCATAGACATCAGGTCCGCGTAGCCCACTTCCGGGCGGCGCAAAAGCTCTGACAGGCTGTATTCATGTTCCAAAGCTTTACCTAGAACGCGCTCCGCCTCGGGCGCAGCCAAGTTTTTCGGACTGACCCACAGGCTGCGCAGGCGTTCGGTTTCACGTGAAACAGCTTCTTGCTTACGGCTGAAAGCCTCCCAACGCGCATCATCCACCAGGCCGAGTTGGCGGCCTACCGTGGTCAGGCGGGCGTCGGCATTGTCTTCGCGCAGCTGCAAGCGAAACTCGGCGCGGCTGGTAAACATGCGGTAAGGCTCGGTCACGCCCTTGGTAATCAGGTCATCGACCAGCACGCCGATGTAGGCCTGGTCGCGCGCGGGCAGCCAGCTCTCGCCGGTGTACGCGTTGCGGGCACCGGCTTGCAATGCGGCGTTGATACCGGCAAACAAGCCCTGGGCCGCCGCCTCTTCGTAACCCGTGGTGCCGTTAATTTGTCCGGCAAAAAATAGGCCCTGAATTG
Organism: Rhodoferax sp.; assembly: GCA_016463455.1. Classification (GTDB taxonomy): domain Bacteria; phylum Pseudomonadota; class Gammaproteobacteria; order Burkholderiales; family Burkholderiaceae_C; genus Allorhodoferax. Next base: position 2,045 of record JAEMRG010000083.1, on the reverse strand, counting down.
CGCGCGTCTCGAAACTGCTTTTGAGCTCACGCGGGTCAAAATAGTCGTACTCGATGGCATAGCCCGGCCGCAAAATATGCGCCTTCTCCAGCCCCACCATGCTGCGCACCAAGTCGTACTGGATGTCAAAAGGCAAGCTGGTGGAAATGCCGTTGGGATAGTACTCATGCGTGCTCAAGCCCTCGGGCTCGAGAAAAATTTGGTGGCTTTCCTTGTCGGCAAAGCGGTTCACCTTGTCTTCCACGCTGGGGCAATAGCGCGGGCCCACGCCCTCGATCGTGCCGGTGAACATCGGGCTGCGGTCAAAACCGCTGCGGATGATCTCGTGCGTGCGGGCATTGGTATGCGTAATCCAGCACGGCACTTGCTGCGGGTGCTGCTCTGCCCTACCCATAAAGCTGAACACCGGCAGCTGCGCGCCCATGCCGCCGGGCATGCCATCGCCCGGCTGCTCCAGACAGCGGGAAAAATCTATGGTGCGTCCGTCCAGGCGCGGCGGCGTCCCGGTCTTGAGGCGGCCTTGCGCCAATTTCAGCTCTTTGAGGCGGGCACTTAAGCGCGCCGCCGGTGGGTCCCCGGCACGGCCTGCGCCATAGTTGTTCATGCCGATGTGGATCTTGCCGTCCAAAAACGTGCCCGCAGTCAACACTACCGTAGTCGCCTTAAAAATGATTCCTATTTGCGTAACGGCTCCCGCCACGCGGTCGCCCTCCACCAGAAGGTCGTCCACCGCTTGCTGGAATATGGACAAATTAGGCTGATTCTCCAGCATGCGGCGTATGGCTGCTTTGTACAAAACCCGGTCGGCCTGGGCGCGGGTGGCGCGTACCGCAGGGCCTTTGCTGGAATTAAGAATGCGAAACTGGATACCGCTCTCGTCGGTAGCCAAAGCCATCGCGCCACCCAAAGCATCGACTTCTTTGACCAGATGCCCTTTGCCGATGCCGCCAATGGACGGGTTGCAACTCATCTGCCCCAGGGTCTCTATGTTGTGGGTTAACAACAGTGTGCTGCAACCCATACGCGCTGCCGCCAACGCCGCTTCGGTGCCGGCATGGCCGCCGCCGACAACGATCACATCAAAGTGTTGGGGATACAGCATGGCACGCAGTCCAAATCAAGGGGGGATTGCATTTTAGGCGGCGCTGTCGCACACATGATGTACGGGTCATTTCCGTGTGTGCGTGGTCAACCCTATGGGTTAGAGTGAAGTCCACATCCACAGGAGTTTTCGCATGCACATCCCCTCGGTCAAAGACCAGGTCAGCGAGCAAGAATGGCAGCTGCGCGTTGACCTCGCCGCCTGTTACCGCTTAGCCGCCGCCTACGGCTGGAGCGACCTCATCTTCACCCACATCAGCGCCCGCCTGCCCGGCGACGAACACCATTTTTTGATCAATCCCTACGGCTTGCTGTTTGAAGAGATCACCGCCAGCAGCCTGATCAAAGTGGACCAGCAGTGCAATAAATTGATGGCCTCGCCCTTTCCCGTCAACCCGGCTGGCTTTGTGATCCACAGCGCCGTGCATGCGGTGCGCGAAGACGCTGCTTGCGTGCTGCACACCCACACCCGCGCGGGCGTCGCCGTCAGCGCCCAGGCCTGTGGCGTCTTGCCCATCAGCCAGCAATCGACCTTTGTGCTGGCCTCGCTGGCCTACCACAGCTATGAGGGAGTGGCCCTGCGCGACGAGGAAAAGCCACGCCTGCAAGCCGACCTGGGTAGCGCCAACCACCTGATGTTGCGCAACCACGGCCTGCTCACCGTAGGCACCTCCATACCGGAAGCTTTCTTGCTGATGTACAACTTTGAGTCCACCTGCCAGATCCAGATCAGTGCGCAAGCCGGCGGCGAACTCACCCAGGTGGACCCGCGCATCATCGACGGCGTCGGGCACGCCATGCGCACCCAAAGCAATGGCATCGGCGGCGCATTCGCCTGGCCAGCAATGCTGCGCAAGCTCGACCGGATGGACAGTAGTTTTCGGAACTAAAACACGCGTTGGATTTTGGTTGCATGGGGTATTCGACAGGAGTCGAGTTTTATT
>JAEMRG010000368.1 GCA_016463455.1 Rhodoferax sp. | reverse complement strand
AAGCGGGTTTGCTTCCCTACGCTGGTACGACCCAGATCAGGTTCAAAGAGTGTTTATCAGTCACCGGCAGTATGACAAATTGAGTCGGCAAAATCCTCAGACCAGGAGGTCCAAGCTGAGGCCCGTCGATTACAGAAGGCGTCGCGGTGCGAGCCTCAGTCAAATAGTTGGGCCAGTTGCTGCTGAGGGTAAATGCGGTTGGCCACAAAGCGCACCCAGCCGCTGGTGTCCAGCCGCGACTCGGGCTGGGCCGCAGGTGCGGCGGCTCGCGCCACGGAAGGGTATTGCACCCATTTGACGCTGTCCACGTTCGCCTCGGTTTGGGCGGTAGTAGTGCGGCCTAGCGAGGGGTATTGCACCCAGGCTTGGGTCTCGCTGCGACTGGCTGCGTCGCCGCTCCAGCTGCGCGTGAATGCGGCGCCCAGGTAATGCACCCAGCCACTGCGATCGGTGGCAGTGCCGTCAAAGCTGGCGGGGGTTTTGACCGGGCCACCGGCATAGCGCACCCAGTTCTCGCGTTTTTCGGCTGGGCGCAGGGCGGCGGTGGCGGCCTTGGCTGCCAGAGGTTCTAAGGCTCGGGCCAGGGCGGGCTCGGCCGGATGGCGCGCCAGTACCAGTTGCAGCAACTGGTTGTGGTTGGGCACCTTGAGGGCAGCCGTGCTTTGCGTACGCTGCGGTTTGCTGCTACCAAAGGCCTGGGGGTTGAGCAGCACAAAGGCTTGGCTCAGCACCTGTGCGCTCAAAGGGCTTTCGGGCATGGTTTTGGCCACGATGCGTTCCAGACTTTCGCCTAGTGCCGGGGTGTAGCTGTGGCTGGACTTGAGGCCGCCCAGGTCCATCGCGGTAATGCCCAAGGGCGCAACGGGCTTGGAGGCAGAAGCCATGGCCGCGCTGACGCCGGCGAGACCGATCACCAGGCTGAGCGCGCTGCCCCACCAGCGCAGCAGGTAGGGGCGGGATAGGCGGCGGCTGGCTTGTGGCATACGGATTCTCCGGAAAAAGGGTGGGGCGCAAACTGTCGAAACTGCGACGATGGAAGCGTTTTGACAGGTGCTTGCGGGTCTTGCTTGATCCTGTGCAATTGCCATGCCATGCGTTTTCAGGGCCTAAGGCGTACTGGTCTGTCGGTTTAACCCCTATAGCCAGCGCGTCCCAAGGGTGCAAAATGTCAGCCACCGCTAGCCACCGTGCCCTTGAAGCCCTTAACCGTTGGAGAAAACTATGACCCTGTCCCATTCCCGCCGCCACCTCTTGGGCCGCAGCCTACGTATCAGCACCTTGCTCGGCTTGGCCCTGGCCTGGCCCTTGGCCGCTTTGGCCGATGCCGCTTACCCGGACAAACCGGTGAAGTTCGTGGTGCCTTATCCCCCTGGCGGTGGCACGGATGTGGTGGCGCGTATCGTCCAGCAGCGCCTGCAAGCGGCGCTGGGCCAGTCCATCGTGATCGAAAACAAAGGCGGCGCGGGTGGCTCGCTGGGCACCGACATCGTGGCCAAGGCGGCCCCTGATGGCTATACCGTGCTTTTCACCCTGAGCTCGCACACCATCAACCCGGCGATCTTCCCCAAGCTGCCGTATGACACCATCAAGGACTTTGAGCCCGTGGGCCTGGTGGCGTCCTTGCCCCAATTGCTGGCGGCCAATATGGCGGTGCCGGTGCGTAGCGTGGCCGATGTGGTGGCCCAGGCCAAGGCCGCGCCCGACAAATTTTCATTCGCCTCGGTGGGCAATGGCTCTCCGGGCCACCTGGCGGGCGAGTTAATGGTGCTGCGCACCGGCGCGCCCATGGCGCATATCCCTTACCGGGGCGGCGGCCCGGCGGTGACAGACGTGATTGGCGGCCAGGTGCCCTTGCTCTGGGTTTCCATTCCCGCCGCTGCTGCCCAAGTCAAAGCGGGCAAGCTGCGCGCGCTGGCAGTGTCCACCACCAAACGCAGCCCGGCTTTCCCGGACGTGCCCACCATGCAAGAGGCTGGGGTGGCGGACTTCGAGGTGGACTCTTGGTACGCCATGCTGGTACCGGCCAAAACACCGCGCTCCATTATTGAC
>JAEMRG010000367.1 GCA_016463455.1 Rhodoferax sp. | reverse complement strand
CACGACCTGCAGCCCGCGCAAGGCGGCCATCACATCGAAATCGGCATCGCGGTGCAACAGCATGTGCCCCTGCGCAATGCAATAACTTGCTAGCAACACATCGATCGGGCTACGCACCGTGTAACCCTGTGCGCGTAGGGCGCTGTAGTGTTCGGCTGCACGCAGTGCGTTGTCCAGACCGCCAATTTCAACGACATCCAAGCCCAACAAAAGGTCTCTGGCACGCCGCTGCGCTATGGGCGAGGCGAAACCGCGCATCACCTCAAAAACCACCAGATCGGCTACGCCCAAGTCCACCGGGGCATCGCCGCCCTTTAACCATGCGACGAGTTGCTCCACCGGCTGATTGCTGGCGCCGCGAAAGTAATCAATCCACACGCTGGAATCGACCAGGATCACTTGGCGCGGCCTCGCTTGGCAGGCTTTGCCTTGGCGTCACGCGCCGCCTCGACCTTGTGCACGGACTCAGGTACTTGCGCTACATAAGGCGCGGCGGCAAGTGCATTGGCCTGCGTAGCCTGTTGCGCGCGCCATTGGGCCCAAGCTTCGTCCGAATCATCCCAATGCAGCGTGCCACGTGCGGCCAACAAAGCGTCATACGCCTTGCCGCGCTTGATCATGCGCAGGCCTTCTTCCACAGCCTCGCGCTTGGTCTTGAAGTTGCCCGCAGCCATAGCTGCTTCCATGAGCTTGTCGTCGATTTCAATATTGGTTCGCATGGCAAGTCCATCAATGTGTACTAAAAGTAAAAATCATACACATAAACAATGCTGCCAGCAAGCCCTTTAGGGCTTGTAAACCACATCTTCATCCACGGCGTACAACTTGCAAGGGTTGCCAAAGCGCTGGCAGTTGCCCAGTGCGCGGCCCGCCGCATAGTCGCCTCGGGCAAAACCAAAACCACCTTTGCTGCTCACTGCAAAGGCGCGCGGCACGGGCATTTCTAAAAACCTAGGATAGGCCGCTTTGCCCGCTGCGCCAACAGGTACAGCGCCAAGGTCTGCAATTGCGGCAAAACTACTGGGCGGCGGTATCTGCACGATAGCTGGCGCATCAAAACCCAGAGTTTGCAAAAACTGATCGACCACTGGCAACCAGCGGCCCATGTCCAGGTTGACTCCACCATGTCCGTCCTCGCCCACCGCACCTAACCCGGCGAACTGCGCTTGGCCGCCGCCATCTTGCCAAGTTTGGAACCACAGCTTCGGGATGTCAGAACCCCAGAACTTATCGTTCTCCCAATACAGCCAGACCATGGGCACCTTGGCATTTTTGGTAATACTCCCCAAGTACTGCGTGGTGGCCGAGGGGTTGCAGGGCTTGCCGGGGTTGGTGTCCGGATTGCCGCCCGTACCGCCCGAAAAGTTGATGCCGCCTATCAAGCCTTCGGGCGCGCGTCCCACGGTGGCGACCGAGGTTAATCCGCCCACTGATACGCCGCCCACCAGCCAGCGCGAGGTATCTACGTAAGGTAAAGAACGCGCAAAGGTAACCGTGGCAAGTACTTGGTCGGAGGCCGCAATGGACATCGGCTCGATGCCGCGGCATCCGCTGAACTCTGGATCAAAACCGCCGTAGGTCTCCCAATAGCCGATGCGGGTGGGCACCATCACCACAAAGCCTTTAGCCACCAGGTAGCGCGCGACGGACTCCGGGCGATAGCGCCCCTGTTGGGCGCGCTTGGCCTCGACGGCCCGCCCATGGTTGAATACAAAAAGTGGAAAAGGGCCATCGCCCTTCGGGCGGTACACCGTGACCGGCACCGGCTTGGTCTCTTGCCGGCCAAACATGTCTTTGACCGTGGCCTCGAACCGCAGCACTTCTTCGCGCAGATCTTGCGCTAAGACCTCGGCCACCGGTTTGGCGGCAGCCTCCTGGCCATATGCCGGCAGGGCCAGCAGATACAGCGCTGTTACCAGCCCTAAGAGCAATTTATGCATTTTTTATCCCCCTGCGCTGCCAATTACATCCTGAACACTCCAAATTTCGTATCCAGCACCGGCGCATTCATCGCGGCGGACAGCCCCAGCGCCAGCACGCGGCGCGTATCGGCGG
>JAEMRG010000366.1 GCA_016463455.1 Rhodoferax sp. | reverse complement strand
TACGAGCACCTGGGCCGCCCGGGGCAGACGCATTACGACTCGGCGCTGGTCCTGTCTTGCGCCTTAATGGCGCTGGCCTTTGCCGCCTTTATGCTGCTGGAGTGGCCCGGCCGCGATGATCATTTAGCCCATGCGCCCCATGCTTGAATTAGGCAATATCGTCAAACACTGGCAAGCGCCGGGCGCCGCGCCGCGTGTGCTGTTGGCTGGATTAAATCTGCAAGTGGACAGCGGCCAAACCGTGGCGATTTTGGGGCCCTCAGGCAGTGGCAAAAGCACTTTGCTCAAAATCATCGCCGGGCTGGAAGCGGCCGATAGCGGGCAGGTTTTCTGCCAGGGGCAAGACATAAGCGCCATGCCTGCGCACTTGCGCCGCTTTGCCCTGATGTTCCAGGACTTTGCTTTGTTTCCGCACTTGAGCGTGCAGGACAACGTGGCCTTCGGCCTGGTGGAGCAGGGCCAAAGCCGCAGCCAGGCGCGCGCGCAGGCCTTGGCTATGTTGCAGCGCTTTGGTATGGCAGCGCATGCGCTGGGCCGGGTATGGCAGCTCTCGGGCGGCGAACAGCAACGGGTGGCGCTGGCCCGGGCCCTCATCACCCGCCCGCGTGTGCTTTTGCTCGATGAGCCTTTTTCTGCGCTCGACGCGCAATTGCGCACCAGTATGCGCGCCGAGTTTGCGCAGCATATTTCCAGCGCGCCCATGGCGGTGGTGTGGGTGACGCACGACGAGGCTGAGGCGCGTGCGGTGGGTGCGCGCGGCTTGGAGTTGCAGGCGGGGGTTTTGCAGCAGCGCTGGTGAGGCTGGCTGCGCAGGCTCAAGTTTTGGGCCTTTGCTGCCGATACCTAAGTAGGTCCGCTATTGGGTTGACCCACTGAAAGCAAGCAGCATGAGTCACATATTTGCATTTATCCTGGGCATGAGTGTCGCCACCTATGGTGTGGGCGAGACTTTGGCCCAAATGGAAAAGGCCTGGCGCACGGTGCAGGTCGCCATGCAGGAGCGATTGCCTGGCCCTGAAAAGCGTTAATCCGCGGGCGGCGCGGCCTTGAGCCGTGTCAGCATGGCCTCAGCCATGTGTTTTTCGACCGAACCTTGCCACCAGCCCTCTTCGCGCAATTCGGTCAGCTCAATGAGCGTACTCACCCCCAGGCAAATCATCACCCCACTGACCAAGCCAAACACGGCGCCCACCGTTCGGTGCGCCGGCTGTACACCGCTGTGGTGGAACATAAAGCGGTGCAGCCGCACGCCCAAATGCCCTAAATACAGCGTAACGACCAAGGCGAACAGCGCACCCAAACCCTCGCGCAGGCTCTCACCTGGCCCACTCAGCGGTAAATGGGCCCCAACGACAGGGCCTAGATAGACGACCGCAAAAAAGGCCAGCACCAAGCCCAACATCGACAGCGCCTGTGGCAACCATCCCCGGTATGCGCCTGCGGCCATGGCAATCAGTAGGGTGGCGGTGAAGAGCCAGTCCAGGTTTGTCATGTGCGAACTATTTTTTCGTGGGAATGAACCGAAGGATGCAATCTAATTATTTTGGTAAATAAATAGATTCAATTGAATTTAACATATTTTTTATTGAATTATGACGGTTCAAAGCAGTACGCAGGCCGTGTATTTTTCAGCCTTGCGCATTTATGCGACGGGTGTCTGTGCGCGATGTCTTAGGCGCCCTAAAACAGTGCGATATCTGCGGTGTCAAATCTGCCTGGCTGCGGGCGCGACTTTGGTGGCTCGCTCAGCTCCGCTTACCCGGCACCAGGGTGGTGGGTAGTGCCTGGGCCAGCAGCTCGGGGTAGTCGCGGCTGAAGTGCAGGCCGCGGCTTTCGTGGCGGGCACGGGCGCTTTGAACGATAAGGTCGGCCACTTGCACCAGATTGCGCAATTCCAGCAGGTCGCGGCTGACGTGGAAGTTGGCGTAAAACTCGTTGATCTCGTCTTGCAACAGCGCGATGCGGTGTGCTGCGCGCTCCAGACGTTTGTTGGTGCGCACGATGCCGACGTAGTCCCACATAAAGCGGCGCAGCTCGTCCCAGTTGTGCGAAATCAC
>JAEMRG010000365.1 GCA_016463455.1 Rhodoferax sp. | reverse complement strand
AAGGGGCACGGCCTTTGGCTCGCCTTTCTTTTGCTTACTTTTCTTTGGCGAAGCAAAGAAAAGTAAGGCCTGCGGCAGGCAGCAAACCGGCCAACAGGCCGAAATCGGACTTTCAAGCTAGTCAGCGCCACCGATAATCGACCATGGGTTTTTATTTCTACTTGCGGTATGGCTTGACTGCACTGTTCCTGCTGGTCAGCGCCACCGCGCAAGCCCAGTTACCGGCGGCGCTAGAAGAAGCTTTAATGCGTGCCCGCGTCCCGGCAAGTGCCGTCGCCTTTTTAGTGGTGGACGCACAAGATGCCAAAGCCGCAGCGCGCTTACAGCACCGCAGCGAAGCGCCGATGCAGGCGGCTTCCGTCATGAAGTTGTTCACCACCTATGCAGCGCTGGACTTGCTGGGTCCGGCCTTTAGCTGGAGCACGCCGGTCTATATCGATGGTCCGGTACGCGATGGCACGCTAAGTGGCAATTTGTATATTCAGGGCCAGGGCGATCCGCAACTGGTGATGGAACGCTTGTGGCTGCTCTTGCGCAGGGTGCAAAGCCTGGGCATTACGCGTATCAGCGGCGATATCGTGCTGGACAACAGCGCGTTTTGGGTGCCCGACCAGGACCCCGCAGCTTTTGATGGCGAGCCGCTGCGTCCCTACAACGCGCGGCCCGAGGCGCTGCTGATCAATTACAAATCCATCGTCATGACCTTCACACCCGAGCCGGCGGGGCGCACGGCGCGGGTGCAATACGACCCGCCTTTGTGGGGCGTGCAAACCCAGGACAGCGTGCCGCTGGCGAGCGGCGCCTGCACCGACTACCGCGCCGGGCTGAAGGCAGACTTTTCTGATCCTTTGCGCATCCGCTTTGGCGGCGCACTGCCCGCCTCTTGCGGCGAAAAAGTATGGCCAATTGCCTATGTCGACCCAGCCAGCTATGCGCCGCGCGCGGTGCAAGGCCTGTGGCGCAGCATGGGCGCGGGCCTGGACGGTAGCGCACGCTGGGGCACGGTGCCGGCCAAACTGCTGGAGGCCAAGCCGCTATTGGAGTGGCGCTCGCCGCCCCTGGCCGAGGTGGTACGCGAGATTAATAAGTACAGCAATAACGTCATGGCCCAGCAAGTCTTTTTAACGCTGGGGCGCGAGGGCGGCAGTGGCACAGCCCGGGCCGAGCAGTCGCGCGCCGTATTGCAAAAATGGTGGGAAGCACGCATAGGCAGCGAAGACGCGCCGCTGGTGGACAACGGTGCCGGCTTGTCGCGCAGCGAGCGCGTGAGCGCCCGGGCGCTGGGCCTTTTACTGCAACACGCTTACCGCTCGCCACTGATGCCCGAATTGATGGCGTCCCTGCCCATTAGCGGCATCGACGGAACCCTCACACGCTCCAAAGCCCGCGCCGCGGGCAGCGCCCACCTCAAGACCGGCAGCATTCTGGGTGTGAATGCCATCGCCGGCTATGTCGATGCCGCCAGCGGAAAACGCTACGCACTGGTCGCCGTCATCAACCATGCCAATGCGCCAGCCGCGCGACCCGTCCTCGACGCGCTGGTGGACTGGGCCGCCCAAGACAAATAAATCTTTTATGAATCTCACTGACACCATAGGCACCGTAGGCGCCACCCTGACCACGGTCGCCTTCCTACCTCAGGTTTGGCACACCTTGCGCACCAAAGATGTCAGCGGCATCTCGCTGGGTATGTACACGGTGCTGACCATTGGCATCGCGCATTGGGCGGTCTATGGCTGGCTGCTATCGGCCTGGCCGGTCATCATCGCCAATGGCATCACCCTGACCTTGGCCTTGGCGATTTTGGTCATGAAGCTGCGCTACCGGGAATAAATACGGACTCCTAGCAAACGCCAGGCGCCCAGGTTCGTGCACTGCGCTGAACCAGCCGCCACCCAGAGAATTGGGAAACCTGGACGACTCCTTGACTCGTCACTTTGTGAAAAACGGGTTTACCCGAATTACATACTTGTGTCACTTAGGTTAAATTCCAACGCGAATTTTGTAATTTACTCAAATTACAGCACCCTCAACAGCCAAGGAGACATTCAGCATGCGATTTGTAAAACAGTTGGC
>JAEMRG010000364.1 GCA_016463455.1 Rhodoferax sp. | reverse complement strand
GCCAGCAGCCTTACCAGGGCGTGGTGCCTTTGTTTGACGATAACGGTATCCCGATCGAGCGCTTGTCCGAAGTACTGGAACACTATATGTTGCAAAGCGAGCAACTAGACACCACCTTGGTGCTGGCCGCCAATGAAAGCACGGCCGCGGGCTTGCTGATCCAGCGCCTGCCGGTACAGGGCGTGGGCAATCTGGAAGGCAGCCTAGTCAGCCGGGAAAACGAAGATGCGATAGGTCGCGACGAGGATTACCAACGCATTGCCATCCTGGCCAAAACCCTGAAGTCCGAGGAACTCCTCACTTTAGACGCCGATACGATTTTGCGCCGCTTGTTTTGGGAAGAGTCCATCACACGCTTTGAGCCTTTGCAAGGCGCCAGTGGCCCGCGCTTTGCCTGTAGCTGCAACCGCGATCGGGTGGCGCGCATGATCGTCTCCTTGGGTGCGGACGAAGCCCATAGCATCATCGAGGAGCGCGGCGAATTGGAAGTGGCTTGCGAATTTTGCGGCGTGCAATACCGCTTTGACCCGGTGGATACGGCCCAGCTCTTTGTCGATCCCACGCGCCAGGCTGCGCCGGGCAGCAGCGCCCATTAATCTGTGCCCATGTGTCAGCGGGTCGCAGCCGCTTGCAGGTCGCTAAACAGGCGGTGTTCGCAGTCGGAGTCTGAACCTTTATCACATAGCCAGCGCCAGGCTCCGTTTGTCTTCGCAATGGCTGATGCGCCGGGCTCCAACATCGCCAGCGCGCCCGCCAAGCGCTGCGGGCCTTGTCCATACACCATACTGAAACCCACGCCCTCGCGCTGCAAGACGTCGCGCAGGCGTGCATCGACGCGTTCGCGCATGGCCGGCCCGTCACGCTGAATGCCATCGGCCTGCCAGGGCAGGTCTAGTCCGGTGACCAAGGTGTGTTGGTAGATGCGCTGGTGTTGCAGTGCAAAAGGGTAGAGCGATGGGTCTTGAAACAGCACATCGCTGTAGATGGCGGTCATGAGCGGGCTGGTATCGGCTATCAGGTAATCGGCCTCTGTCGCGTGCTCGGCCAGTGCTGCCTGGGCATGGGCAATAGCAATTTGCTCGTGCGCCAGTGGTGTCCGGCCGTGTTGGTCACACCATTGGCGCAGCACTTCATGGACGACATGCACTTTTGCGCCACGGGTTTGCCAATGGGTTTGCAATGCCGCAAGCAAACTGGATTTTCCAGTGCACTCGGCACCGAGGATTGCGATTTTTAGGGGCTGCGCCATGGACTACCTGCCATTGCGCGCCAAGCAGTCTTACTTGACCACTTGCACAAAAATTTCATTGGGCTTGACCATGCCCAACTCGGCGCGGGCTTTTTCTTCGACGATTTCTAGGCCCTCGCGCAAATCGCGAATCTCGGCTTCCATGCCTTGGTTGATCTGCTCTGCACGCGTATTGCTTTGCTTTTGCACGCTCAGCTCTGCATTGAGCCGGGCCACATTGGGAACGCTGCCGCGCCCGAACCACAGCTGCCCCTGCAAGACCAACAGAAGGACTAACAAGCCAGCAGGAACCAGGCGCAGCTTCATCGCAAAAGGGCAGCCTTAACGCAGGTTGTAAAACGCCGAGCGACCCGGATAAACCGCCACTTCGCCCAAGTCTTCTTCGATGCGCAGCAACTGGTTGTACTTGGCCATACGGTCCGAGCGGCTGAGCGAGCCGGTTTTGATCTGGCCGGCATTGGTGCCCACGGCGATATCGGCAATCGTGGTGTCTTCGGTCTCGCCGGAGCGGTGGCTGATGACGGCGGTATAGCCGGCGCGCTTGGCCATTTCGATAGCAGCAAAGGTTTCGGTCAGGGTGCCGATTTGGTTGATCTTGATCAGAATCGAGTTGGCAATGCCTTTGTCTATGCCTTCTTTCAAAATCTTGGTGTTGGTTACAAACAAGTCGTCCCCCACGATTTGCACCTTCTTGCCCAGGCGGTCGGTTAGCAGTTTCCAGCCGTCCCAATCGCCTTCGGCCATGCCGTCCTCGATGCTGATGATGGGGTATTTGTCCACCCAAGTGGCCAGCATATCGGTCCATTGCTGCGCATCCAGGCTGAGGCCTTCGCCGCTGA
>JAEMRG010000363.1 GCA_016463455.1 Rhodoferax sp. | reverse complement strand
ATGGACAATGTGTCGCGCGCTTACCGGGTAAACCTGACGGTGCTGGCCCTGGTGGCTTTGTTTACCGGCGGCTTTTTGGTGTATTCGGTCTTGGCGCTGAGCGTCACGCGGCGCGCGCAGCCCCTGGCTTTGCTGGGCGTGTTGGGCCTGGACCCGCGCCAGCGCTGGGCTTTGATCTTGCTGGAAGCGGGCAGCCTGGGTCTGCTGGGCAGCGTGCTGGGTATTGCGCTGGGCACCGGGCTGGCCATGCTGGCGCTGCGGATGTTGGGCGGCGATTTGGGTGGCGGCTATTTTTCTGGGGCTATGCCCGCGCTGCAATGGAGCGGCGGCGCGGCTTTGTTGTTTGGCGCGCTGGGCGTGTTGGCGGCCTTGGTCGGCGCCTGGTGGCCGGCACGCATGGCGGCACGCATGGCACCGGCGCAAACGCTCAAAGGTTTGGGGCTGTCTGCGCAAGGCGGTGGGCACGCCAGCGCAGGCCTGGCCTTGCTGTCCGCTGGCATATTGCTGGCGATGCTGCCGCCCATTGGCGGCGTGCCGCTGGCGGCCTATGTCAGCGTGGCTTTGATACTGCTAGGCGGCATCATCGCCCTGCCCGCCCTGGTGGGTTGGCTGCTGAATTTCATAGCGCCGCTGGTCGCGAACAAGCCCCTGGCGCTGTTGGCGGTGGAGCGCGCGCGGCGCATGCGCGCGAGCGCGGCGATTGCCGTCAGCGGCGTGGTGGCGTCCCTCAGCCTGGCGGTGGCGCTGACGGTGATGGTGGGCAGCTTTCGCGGCTCGATGCTGCAATGGCTGGACACGGTGCTGCCTGCGGCGCTGTATGTGCGCACTTCGGGCAGCACCGGTAGCAGCGAGCACGCTTACTTTGACCCTGCACTGATCCAAGGCATTGGCCAACTGCAGGGCGTGGCGCGCCTGCGCGCGCAGCGCAGCATGCCTTTGACATTTGACAGTGCACGCCCGCCAGTCGCCTTGCTGGTGCGGCCCTTGCGCGAAGTGCAAAGCGCGGATAGGGCGTCAGTCGATGCCGACCTGCCACTGTTAGCCCCGGCATTGCCCGCACCGGCAAGCTTTATCGCGGTGTACGTCAGCGAAGCCATGGTGGACTTGTATGGCGCCCGCGCAGGCGCCGAGTTGCCAGCGCTGGCACAAGCGCTGGCTGCGCAAACCCGCCCGGGCGTAGAGAAGCCGCGCTTTTTTGTGGTCGGCGTATGGCGCGACTATGCGAGGCAGTTTGGCACGGTGGTCATTGACAGCCGCGACTTTGCGCGCCTGAGCGATGACGCGCGCGTGAACGACTTGGCGCTGTGGTTGCAAACTGGCGCCGATAGCGGTGAGGTGGAGCAAAGTATCCGCAGTCTGGCCAATGCCGTGGCGGATAAGGGCGCTAAAGAAGACGACGCCGCCAGCCTGCTCGAATTTGGCTCTGCGCAAGAAATACGCAGCCGCACCATGAATATTTTTGACCGCAGCTTCGCGGTCACTTACTGGCTGCAAGCGGTGACGATTGGCATCGGCTTATTTGGCGTGGCGGCCAGCTTTAGCGCCCAGGTGCTGGCGCGGCGCAAAGAGTTTGGGCTGCTGCTGCATTTGGGCCTAACCCGAGCGCAAGTGCTGCAAGTACTGGCCCTTGAGGGCGCTGCCTGGACCACGTTGGGCGCCATCGCCGGCACGGTGCTGGGCCTGGCCGTGGCAGCCGTGCTGGTCTATGTGGTCAACCCGCAAAGCTTTCACTGGAGCATGGACATGCAAGTGCCGCTGCAGCGCCTGCTGGCCCTGGCCGCAGCCGTCATTGCTGCAGGCACTCTGACTGCCTGGCTTGCCGGGCGCGCAGCCGCTGGGCGTGATTCGGTGATGGCGGTGAAGGAGGATTGGTAAACGGCCGCCTGCTACTTCACGCCCTGCAACTCCACCAATATCGTCGTGCCGTAGTTGTCAGCCAAGCCAATCTGGTAGCGCACGGGCATTTTGCTGGCTTCGTCTATCCAGATCTCGAAGGTGGCGGTGTCGTTTTTGTCCACGCGCTTGGCGTAGCGGCGGGCTTTTAGCTTTTTGTCGCCTACCGGTATGTCCCAAATTTCCGCCGGGGTGAAC
>JAEMRG010000082.1 GCA_016463455.1 Rhodoferax sp. | reverse complement strand
TGGTCAGGGGTTCACCGTGTGTTTGCCCAACCCAGTCGCGTCGTCTATCGGGAACACCGTCCATTCCAAAGAAGGATCAAAGGGGCCTGCGGCATTGCTATCGCCTTTCTTGATCGCGGCGTTACGGCGCAAGGTGGCGTTGAGTGTTGTGGCTGTACCCACTTTCCACTCGGTACCGGGGTCAGTACCCAACTGGCCAATCCTGTCAATCACCAGGCCGGACTTTTCCAGAACCAGTGCATCGTCGCCGTTGTAGTTGGTGACTCCGGAAACCACGCTACCCGCTACTTTGAAGTCAGCAGTTGCCAAGGTGTTCACAAGCACCAAAGTACCGCCCGCTGCGAGGCTTCCGGTCAGGGCCTGTGTGGATGTTGGGGTGGCTGTACCGGCCAGACCGTTGGCAAATAACTTCACGGTGTAGGCAGTTAAATCCACCGAAGCGCCCGTCGGGTTGTAGATTTCAATCGCCTTGTTGTTGCTGCTGCCCTCGATATATTCGCTGAAGAACAAGTCACTGGCGCCGCTACCACCGCCGGGTGCTGCTGAAACTGCGACGCTTCCAGTCCGCGTCACCGTCTGACTGGCAGAGTTGGTCAAAGTCACCGTTACGGTGAAAGTGCCTGCAGCTGCATAGTTGTGTGCCGCAACGCCAGCAGCTGTCAACGTCGTGTTTGCTGTGCCGTCTCCCCAGCTGATACTGAGCTGGTTTAACGTGGCTGTGCCACCGGGCAATGCCTCAGTCACGGTCAAGCTGAAAGGCGTGGCAGCCTGCGCTGTCGCGGGAATGTTGGCACTGAGGATGGGCGCGGTGACAACCGCGTCTGCAGTGAGGGTCAGCCCGACGATCACTGGGTCATGGTCTGACGCCCGGAAGGCCGTAGCGGCGTAGCGGTCATCGGTCTTGAACTCGGTGTTGTAGTCAATCACGGTGGGTTCGTCAGCATTGATGTGCCACACATTGACACCACTGACCTGCGCCTTGAGCGTACTGGAGGCATAACCGTGATCCAACGCACCCGTCTCACCGCCAAACACATAGGTGTAGCGCTCAGCGGCAGGCATGCGTTTGAGCAAGCTCTCATTCCCTGCTGATTCCAGCGTCTTGGTCGGGTCTTCATTCAGGTAGCTGTTGAAGTCACCCATCAAAAGCACGTCGTTTTCACCCTGCGCTTTCAAAACAGCCACAAAGCGATTCAATGCAGTGGCCTGTAAATTGCGCGCGGTATTCCAGCAGCCTTGGCCCAGATCAACGTCACCAGAGGCCGGGCAGGACCCTTTGCTCTTAAAGTGGTTCACCACGAACCAGAAACTGCCGCCGTTGGCGACAGACGCAAATCGCTGTGCCAATGGCGGCCTGCCGCTGGCAGCGGTGTAGTCGGTCAGATCAGCGCCAGTGGGCAGCACAACCCCGCCGACACGGCTAACCTTGGCGGGCTTGTAAAGCATGTCAACTTTAATTTCATCAGTACCAAACTTGCCGCTGTTTACCGCTGCGTAAGTGCCCGCACCCATGCGGGTGTTGAGCGCGGCCACTAAATCATTGACCGCACCGTCAGCGTTGTTTTCTATCTCCATCAAGCCCAAGATATCAGCGTCCATCCCCGCGATGGCTTCAACTATTTTGGCTTTTTGGCGGGCAAACTCATCCGCCGAGTTGGCTCCACGTGCATTGAGGGTAGTGAAATAGTTGAGTACGTTGAAGCTGGCAACCTTCAGGGTCCCAGTGACCACCGGCGGGGTGGTGGTTCTAACGTTGACCACAGAAAACACAGGCGTAACCGTGGGGTGTATCCGGTAGGCACCAAAGTTGTGGCCCATGACGCCGGTCAGCTTCGCTACCGTGTCGCCCATGCGCCTTGTGCCCGCACTACCCGCCGCACTCAAGTAGGGGGTTGGAATGGGGTTGGACTGGCTGGAGCCGTCGTCCAACACAATGCGGGCCAACAGGTTTTGGGCATTGCTGACCACCGCATTGCCATTGTTGGGGTGGAACTGGCGCGTGGCGGTGGAGAGTACGAGTTGTCCATACCGACCTAGCTCAAACATTTCCGTGACCGCCAAGGGCTGATTCATCTCCACCAACATGCCTTCATAGCGCTCTAGCGCTGTGGCATTTGCCACGGGCAGTGCAATAGGTGTTGGGGCAATTGAGACGCCGCTGCCACACAGGGAGACGGTTACCGTTCCCCCAATTTGCGTGACTGTGCTGCCTTCGGTGCCAAACTCCGACACCGTGCCAGAGACCTGCACGAAGTCCCCAGGGTTTAGCTTGGTGGCATCAGGCGCATAGACAAAAATGCCTTCGGACGTTGCGGGGTCAGCGTCTGCAATAGCTTGCTGAATAAAGAAACCGTTGAGTTGGGTTACCGTGTCAGACAATTTTTGGAATCCGCCGACCACAACGCCACGCGCTGTCACTTTTTGAGCCACCAGCGCACTGGTGTCTGAAGCGCCTTGGATTTCCCCAATATTCTTGAGTGGCGCGTCTGATGCCACCAGTGCCGAGCAGGTTGGCAGCACAACAACTGGCGCGGGCGTCGTGCTTTGACCGCCACCACAAGCCGCCAAGAGCAATGACAGCGCCAGAGCGCCCATAAATTGATGAGACATGAAACAAACCTTCGCAAAGAAGCCCAACCACGAAAAATTTCGTCAGCCCTACAGACCTTTGTTTTTTACCATTGGTATGTGCCAAAACGATGACAGTGCGGGTCAGGCCGAACACCCTCCATGCTTTAAGGTTTGGATTGGGGGACGCTGCGCTGCACCCCTTGCAAGGCGACAGCTAAGGCTTGACGCGCTCGCTCCAAAGCACGTTGACAGCGTCGCCATTCGGCTGGGATATCCGATGGTTTAGCGGAGGGGTAAGCACAGGATGGCGCAAACCCAAGTTCGACCTTTTGAGCTGGGTCGGCGTTGGCATATTTGCTTGGTTTTGTTTACCTACAAGCCCGGCCAAGGCTTTTCGCACGCCACACATCTGGTAGCGCATCTGAAAGTCCTGACCCGCAGAACATCGCTAGACTTGCCCGATGCATCCCTCCATAGCCCAACACCGTGCCGGTATTTCGGCGATTTGTCAGCGTTACCAAATCCGCCGACTGGAGGTGTTCGGCTCGGCCGCCCGTAACTACGACTTTGATACCGAGCATAGCGACGCTGACTTTTTAGCGGAGTTCTCACCCGAGGCCCCCGCAGATTTGCACCGTTTTTTTGGCATCAAGTCGGAGCTAGAAAGCCTGCTGGGTCGGGGCGTCGATCTGGTGGAGCCCGGGGCCGTGCGCAACCCTTTTGTGTTGGCTAGCATCAACCAGCACCGCGAAGCGATTTATGCAGCGTGACCCTCGCGCATTTTTGTGGGATGTGCGTGAAGCGGCCTTAGCCATTCAATCATTCACACATGCGCCTCTAGCGCTAGCCCGCACGGCTGTCAGCGCACAGAGCTGTCAGTTGGCATAGTCGTTGCTTGGGTTTGGGGTGATATGTCGCTTTTGGCACCCGGGGCCGCGCCGAGCTTGCGGTGCGGTGCAGTTCGGCGTGGGTCGGTAAAACGGCTGCTGATTGGGTGCGAGGAATCTCTTTTTGAGTTATGGGATGCTTGGGCCTCAAGTAGGGCGACGGGTATGTCGATATACAGACATCCGGGATTCGGTATAGGCTCATTTTTGGAAACTTTGCGATGAAGCGTGTTTGCTGGCTGGCGCTGTGCCTTCTTTTGAGCTCCTGCGGTGGCGGCGGCGCGGGTGCGCTTGTCGATAACTTGATTGAGGCCCTGAGTCCTACGGGTAATGCGCTGCGTGGCACGGCGGCAGTGGGTTTGGCCCTGGCCGACGCGGATGTGAAAGTGCGCTGTGCCAGCACCAACCGGGCGCGCTATTCCATCACCATCAGCGCTGCCAATGCGGCCCTTGTGACGGTGCTGGACACCACGAAATTTTCCGATGCCCAGATTTTTGACGGCCAGGTCGTCACTTTGGAGAGCACGGACAAGTTGCCGCCACCGCTCAATGGCTACCAAAACTACTTCATCGTCAATACGGTAAAGCCAGGCAACAGCGCCACGCAATTTAATTTGTCCGACTCGCCCACCGGAGTGCCCATTCTGAGCACCAATGGCGCCAAGCAAAGTGGTTACCACACCCTGGTACCCAGCAGCATTATTGAAAGAACGGTGAAAACCGATGCCAAGGGCACTTTTGAGATCGACGCCTTGGGCGACTTCAAGGCGCTTGCGCCTTGTGTGCTGGAAATTTCGCCCAAAGACGGCGCCAAGCTGCACTCCATTGCCTTGTCCCTGTTTGGCGTGGCCAATATCACGCCCTTGACCGACGCCTTACTGGCCACACTGGTCGAGGTCAGTGATTTGACGAGTTACTTCAGGACCTTTAATGCAGCCGATGCCTCTGCGCTCAGTCAGCTTGCCACCACCAACAACATTCAGGTGGCCTGGGAAAAAATAAAAACCGGCTTGATTGCCAATGGCTTTGATGTCAGTGCTATTCAGAGTGAGCCCATGACCCAGCCCTTGTATGCCGCTTACAACTGCGGTGGCGAGGTGGAAATCACCTTGGACGATCCGGCGGTATTCAAGTTCACCGGGGTGGGTATAACGAGCAATGACCTGGAGGTGAGCCTAAAAACCTCGGGCGCGCTGCCCCAGGCGCTGAGCGAGACCAAGACCTATTACGTCGTTGGGGCGAACGCTAAAGGCAATGAATTCAAGTTATCAGAGGTCAAAGGCAGCACGCCTGTAAGTACCAAAGGCAATGCCCAGAGCGGAGTGCAACTAGCCTATGTGGGCAATAAGCTGTGTACCAACGTCGGCAATGCGTATGACAAATTGCTGGACAACATCAAAGTGATGGATACCGACGCGCTGGTGTACGCGAGTCTGTTGGCGGGCAAAGAAAAACTCATTACGCTGGTGAAGCTCGATAGCAATGGCGTCGCCCTAAAAAACCAGTTCGCCAAATGGCAAGACAACGGCAGCGAACAGGCGGGCACACAGTGGGACTGTGTCCATGACACCGCCAACCGGGTGTATTGGGAAGTCAAGCGCAATGACCCCAACCATCAGCGGCATAAAGGGCATAAATACACCTGGTTTGACAGCAGCACTACGGCAGTAGAGACCACGGATGCGACGACCAAAAAAACCAGCACCAGCCTATTTAAATTGAACGGCGGCTCCGATGGAGTCGAATTCAACACCACGTGTAAAGGCGTGGGTGATCCTGGCAAATGCAATACCGAGGCTTACGCCAAATCGGTGAATAACAACAAGCTATGTGGGTTTGATACCTGGGTGGTGCCCAGCGTCGATGAATTGCAAAAATTCCCCTTGAATTACGCCGCCTCGGTAATGGCCAACACCGATTACTTTCCTGACGTGGAGTCCGAGCCGATAGCCAGTACCGCGTTTTGGACGCGAACCCCCAGCGCGAACAACCCACTTGGCACTTACGCCTGGAACTTTAACTTTGGCAGCGGCAAGGTAGCCGATGGCCTGAAGTCCAGCGCGCGCCCGGTGCGCCTGATGCTGCCGGTGCAGTCCTATGCCGCCAAAGTCACGACGACGACCAAGGCCGATGCAAGCATAGTGACCGACTACGGGATCACCGAGGCCAGCAAAGGGGTGGTGACCTTGGACAGCAGTCCCAAGCCACCTATCGCTTCCGACCAACTGGTAAGTTTGCGCACGGCCGGATTTTTGCCGCAAACGCTCAGTCAGTTCGAAAGCTATTACACCGTGGGCGCCGATGCGACAACTAGCACATTTCAGCTTTCTAAAGCCCAGTCCGGCTTGCCAATTAACACCTTGGCGATCGATAAGGATTGGAAGGTCGCAGGCCCGCATTTTGTGGTGGTCGGCGGCAAGCCAACGGCCAAACAAAGAGATGCAGATACCTGTATTCCCAGCATAGAGGTGACGCGTCCTGGCGCGAGATTTACCGCTGCTGCTGGCGAAGTGACGGACAGCCAGACCAAGTTGATTTGGCGCCAATGCAATGAGGGCTTGAGCGGCGATAGCTGCAGTACCGGCCAAGCCAAAGCCGCGACCCAGGCCGAGGCCGTGGGACTGGCCATAACGGCGGCAGGCGCCGACAAAAAAGCCTGGCGCCTGCCTAGCAAGCAAGAGTTGGCCGGCCTGGTGGACCGCAAATGCACTGGCGTGTGGAAATACAAAACCGCAGCCAGCGGTTTGTGGATGACTTCGCGCCTGTTTACAGTGACCGGCGGCTGGGAGCAAGAGACTTCTTGGAGTAACCCGGTGCTGGTGGATACGCAAGGCATGGAATTTAGTGCAGACACTAAAACATGGCACGATGCCGCAGCCAATACGGACGTCTATATGCGCAAAAAAACGCCCCCGGGAACCGCCATCCGCGTCGCTGGAGAAACGGGCAACGGCTGGACTGACGGCATACCGCCTGACCCGCTGGACAGCGACCCGACGCCGCATGAAGCGACGCCCCTGTGGTACACCAAGCGCTTGTTCACCGCCAACGGCGCAGGCACGCAGGAGGCCGCTTGGTCTAAGCCCGTGCAAATCAAAGACGACAGCAAATTGGAGTTCAGCGCCGACAACCTGAGCTGGCACTTCCCGCCCAAGAGTAACGATGTGTATATGCGTGACGGCCCCACTTCTCCATCGATCATCATGCGCGGCGAAGTCGGCGGGATATCGAGCCCTGGCACCACCGTAACTGGCGTGGCCTTTTTCCGGGGCCAGTACGTCGAAGGCCTAGACCCCTTTCCCAAGGGCGGCAGCTTTACTAAACCTCTGCCGGACTACCCTTTGCTCACTGCCAGTTCCAAGCAGGGCGTGGTGACGGGTTATGCTTTTTATCGGGGTGACTTACCGCCTGGCACGCCCAAAGGCGGCTCTTTTGCGTACCCCGCGCCCGAGAGTATCGGCTGGAGCGATGGCATACCCAAAGAAGTAATCACCAGCGAGGTGGTCTCGGCGGCGAACGAAGCGCGCGCCATGAACCAGAAAATGTTCCCGCAGGGCAGCACATCGCCCTTCCCGCAGGCCACCTGGACCGGCACGCTGGTACCCAATAGCTCGGCGGCCTGGATTGTGAATTTTTACGATGGCAGCGAGACCACAGTGGATGGCGCCACCAAGGGTATCTTCGTTCGCTTGGTACGCAGCCCGCCCTAGCGGCGCTTGGCCTGTACCCCATGCGTTGGGGTGATATGGATGCCATGGGCCACATTACCAAACCCGTGTATTTCCGCTGTAGGGTGATTGAGTACAACTTGGCTCATGGGCTAGCGCGAGGTTTGGTATCATCTGCATACCCCGAGGAGCGATGCAGTTCACGCAAAGTGAATGAGGCTCGGGGTACAGGGGCCCTGTCTCCTGCTTGTTTCAACTGCGCTCACCCACTGATGTCTGCGGGGTGAGTTACCTTTCCCCAGCTTGCACGGTGGTTTTCAAAATGTACTTTTTGGAGCCTTTGTCATGAACGCTGTATTGAAACCCATCAAAAACCAAGACTATGAAATTGCCGATCTGAGCCTTGCCGCTTTTGGCCGCAAAGAACTCAACATCGCCGAAACAGAAATGCCCGGCCTGATGGCCATTCGCGAAGAATTCGCTAAAGCCCAACCCCTAAAAGGCGCGCGCGTTACCGGTTCTCTGCATATGACCATCCAGACCGGCGTGCTGATTGAAACGTTGCAAGCTCTGGGCGCCCAAGTGCGCTGGGCATCGTGCAACATCTACTCCACGCAAGACCACGCGGCCGCAGCCATAGTGGCTGCTGGTACACCCGTGTTTGCCTATAAAGGCGAGTCGCTGGAAGACTATTGGGATTACACCCACCGCATTTTTGAATTCGGCGGTAAAAAAGGCTCAGCCGCTGAAGGTCCGAACATGATTTTGGACGATGGCGGCGACGCTACGCTCTTAATGCATCTGGGCGCTAGGGCTGAGAAAGACCTCAAAGTGCTGGCCAAGCCCGGCAGCGAAGAAGAGATTTGCCTCTTCAATTCCATCAAAGCCAAGCTCAAGCTGGACCCCACCTGGTACAGCCGCCGTCTGAAAAACATCATCGGTGTGACCGAAGAGACCACCACAGGCGTGTTGCGCTTGAATGAAATGGCCGCCCGTGGCGATTTGGCTTTCCGCGCCATCAACGTCAATGATTCAGTGACCAAGAGCAAGTTTGACAACCTGTACGGCTGCCGAGAGTCTTTGGTGGACGCCATCAAGCGCGCCACCGATGTGATGATCGCTGGCAAAG